>JAITMS010000051.1 GCA_031277255.1 Azonexus sp. | reverse complement strand
TTGCCTGCCGACAGCCGACGCATTCTCCATGCCGTACGCACACACTGGGGGATCGAGAATGCCTTGCATTGGTGTCTGGATGTAACCTTCGGTGAGGATGCGAGTCCCATCCGCTTGCGGAACGCCGCGCTCAACTTCTCTTTCCTGCGCCGCCTGGCCATCAACCTCTTTCGCACCGATACCTCCCGCGCCATCAGCCTCCCAAAAAACGAAAGGCCGCCGCATGGAATCCGGCCCTGCGCTCCAGAATCATCTCAACGCCTTGCCGCGGAAAAGGCGGTAGACTTCTGATTTTTTTTACCCTGCCGAACCGGCCCCTGACCTGATCGTGTCTTCCGTCACCGCTCCGCTCGATACCCTGCGCGCCGTCGAAACGCCGGAGGGGATTGCCTTGACCCTGCGCCCGGCGGGCCTGGCGGCGCGGGCGCTGGCCTTTATGATCGACATGTGTCTGCGCGGAGTGATATTCTGGCTGCTCTTTATCGTGCTGATGCTGATCTTTCGGTCGGGGCTGGGCGTTGCGCTTGCTTTGATCGCCCTTTTTCTCCTCGAATGGTTTTATCCGGTCGCCTTTGAATTGACCAAGCGCGGCGCGACGCCGGGCAAGCGGGCATTGGGCCTCACCGTGGTGATGGATAACGGCCTGCCGGTGACGCCTGCCGCTTCGCTCTTGAGGAATCTCCTGCGCGTCGTCGATTTTCTGCCCGGCACTTACGCTTTCGGTCTGGTCACCATGCTCTTGCGCCCGGATTTCAAGCGTCTTGGCGACATGGCGGCGGGTACGCTGGTCGTCTACGCCGAGACGGCCGCGCTCGATGGCGCACTGCCGGAGGCGGAACCAGCGCCGCCCGCCCGACTGCTGACGGCGCGGCAGCAACTGGCCGTCATCACCTGGGCGGGCCGCGCCCGGCGGCTGACGCCGGAACGTTTTGAAGAACTGGCGCAACTGGCGGCGAGCGCCAGTGAAGCGCCGCCGGGCGCTGGCGCGACGGCCACGACGCGGCTGCTTGGCCTCGCCCACTGGCTGTCGGGCCGCCGTGGCGAAGGGGCCGCGCCATGACGCCCTTGCAGTTTGAAGCGGCGCACGAGGCCGCCTGGGGCGAACTGGAAAAGCTCCTGACGGCGGCGGAAAAATACCGCTGGCGGCAAAGCGCAACACCCGATGGGCCGGGCGGCGCCCGGCTCGCCCTCCTTTACCGCCGCGCCTGCCAACAGCTTGCCTTGGCGCAGGCTCGCGCCTATCCGATCTACCTGACCCAGCGCCTCGAACAACTGGTCGCCCGCGCCCACCGCCTCATTTATCGCCCGGCGGCGTGGAACTGGCGGCGCTTTACCGATTTTTTGCTGATCGGTTTTCCCCAGGCGGTGCGGGCGCATCGCCGCTACCTGCTCGCCGCCACGCTGCTGTTCACGCTGCCGCTGTTGCTCATGGGCTGGGCCTGCTGGCGCGACCCCGGTTTCATCCTGCATCTGCTCGACCCCGCCCAGGTGCGCCAGTTCGACGCCATGTACGGCGATGGCAACCACGCCCTGGGCCGCGAGCGCAGCGCCGATACCGACTGGGAGATGTTCGGCTTCTACATCAAGAACAATATCAGCGTCGGCTTTCAATGCTTTGCTTCCGGCCTCCTTGCCGGGCTGGGGACAATTTTCTATCTGGTCTTCAACGGCGTCGCCATCGGCGCGGTGAGCGGCTATCTGATCACCACCGGCAAGGCGCAGAATTTTTTGTCCTTCGTCGTCACCCACGGCGCGTTTGAACTGACGGCCATCGTCCTGTCTGGCGCTGCCGGTCTTTGCCTCGGCCACGCGCTGCTGGCGCCGGGGCGGCGGACGCGGCTGGAGGCGCTCAAACACCATGCCCTCGGCGTCGTGCCGGTGATTGGCGGGGCCGTCGTCATGCTCGTCATCGCCGCCGGGCTGGAAGCTTTCTGGTCATCGGCCCGCTGGGTCATGCCGGAAGTCAAATACGGCGTTGGCGCGACGTGCTGGGCGCTGGTGCTGATCTACCTCGGCTGGCAGGGGCGGCCCGCCAGCGCCCAGCCGGAAAGAGAAGCAGGCCATGCGGATTGAAGCCATCGCCCTGACGCTGCGGCCCCGCCTTTCACTGGAAGCGGCTGATCTTGGCCTGGCCCTGGCGCGGGCTGAGGCCCGCTCGGTGTGGCGCGCCTTTGGCCCGCTGTTCGGTCTGGTCGTTCTGCTCGCCGTGGCGACCTTCGACATCGCCCCCTGGCTGCCGATGCTGCTCATCTGGTGGCTCAAACCCTGGCTCGATTGCAGCCTGCTCTTTATCCTCTCGCGGGCGGTGTTCGGGCAGTCGACCAGCCCCGCCGACCTGTGGCGCGAGCGTTCCGCCATCTGGGGCGGGCAATGGCTGCGCGTCCTGTTCCGCCAGCGCCTCGCCCCCTGGCGGTCTTTCACGCAGCCGATCTGCCAGCTTGAAGGCTTGCGCGGCAAGGCATTGCGCGAGCGCCGCCGCCTTCTCCTCAAAGGGCGCGGCGGCGCGGCAATGATGATGCAGTTCGCCTTTTCCTACATCGAGACAGCCCTTTATCTCGGCCTCTTGCTGACCATCCTCCTGTTTACGCCGGAGAATCAGCAGGCCGGTCTGTTCTCGTGGTTTTTCGGCGAGGAGGAGAGCGGCTGGGTCGATTTGTTGCAGACCTTTCTTTACGCCGCCGTCGTGCTCGCCCTCGAACCCTTTTTTGTCGCCGCCGGGCTGACGATGTACCTCAACCGCCGCGTCGAACTTGAAGCCTGGGACATCGAACAGGAGTTCCGCCATGTGTTTTGAGCGGCGCGCATGGCTGCGGGCGGCGCTGTTCGCCCTCCTCGTCGCCACCGCCTGCGCCAGGGCCGAAACGCCAGCGGCCCCGGCCAGCCGTGAACAGGTCGCGCAGGAAATCGAACGCTTGCGCGACGACCCGCTGCTGGGCCGCTCCGAGATGAAGAAAACGCTGCGATTCAAAGAGCGCCAGTCCAAGACCAATGAGGCGCCAAAATTCAATCCGGCCTGGGATTGGCTGTTCAGTTTCAGCCGGTGGCTGGCCGATTCGGCGCGTGTCCTGATGTGGGTGCTCGGCGCTTTTCTCGCCGTCTTCATCCTGGTCGGGCTGCGGCGCTGGCTGGGCCTGCGCGGCCCCGCCGAAGGGCTGGCCCGCGCCGCGCCGCCGAGCCATGTGCAAAGTCTCGACATCCGCCCGGAAAGTCTGCCCGACGACATCGGCGCGGCCGCCGCCCTGCTGTGGCAGCGGGGCGAGCAGCGGGCCGCGCTGTCGCTGCTCTATCGCGGCGCGCTCTCCCGGCTGGTGCATGTACACACCCTGCCGATCCGCGCCGCCAGCACCGAAGGCGATTGCCTGAGGCTGGCCAGGGCGCGGCTGGACGCCCCGCGCGCCGGTTTTTTCACCCGTCTGGTCGGCGTCTGGCAGTATGCGGTATACGGCGCGCAGATGCCGGCGAACGAACAGGCGTTGGCCCTGTGCCATGAATTTGACGCCCAACTGCCCGCCGCCTTGCCGGAGGCCGCCCAATGAGCGAGCGCCTGCGGAGTGTGCTGATTGGCCTCCTGACGCTGCTGGTGCTGGCTGCGCTTGGCTTCTGGCTGGTCAACAACACCGAATGGGCGGAGGAAAAAATCTACCAGCCGCCGACCGGCGAAGCGCGGGAGAACGATCTCTATGTCGCGCAGAAGCTGGCCCGCGCTCTGGGCGCGGCAGTTGAGCGGCGCGCCGCGCTCGACCAACTGCCGCCGGCAAAAGCCACGCTGGTGCTGACTTCCTGGAACTGGGACGTGCTGCCGGAAAGCGGCGCGCGTTTGCGCCAGTGGGTCGAACAGGGCGGGCATCTGGTGCTTCCCGCCTACCCGCTGGATGATGAGAGCATGGATTGGCTGCCGGTGCGCCGGGCGACGCAAAAATCCAGCGCCAGCGGCAATGACAACAAGTGCCGGATCAGCAGCAGCGGCCCCGTCGTCAATGAAGACGACGATGCGGCCAGCGCCGACGCTGACGACAGCGAGGCGGACGAAGACGGCGCCAGCGGCGACGAGGCCGAGGTCGAAACCGGCGACACGGCTGAGGTCAGCAACGACAGCACGGCCAGCGACCAGGACGAGAACGGAATCCCCTGCCGCCATCTGAGCGAAAGCGGCATCAATGCCGGGCCGGGCTTCCGGGTCTGCGGCGATCCCGACTGGCGCGGCCACGGCCTCGAAACCAGGCCCGGCGCGGCTACTCTGTGGGCAGCCGCCGACCAGGATGGCGTTAAGGTCTTGCGCGCCGCCTTCGGTCAGGGCGATGTGACGGTCAGCCATATCAGGATAGACAACGACAGCATTCTTCTCGGCGACCACGCCCAGGTCTTTGCCGCCGCCATTCGCCTCACCCCCGGCATGGCGCTCTGGTTCATCGACGACGCCCCGCGCGAATCCCTGCTCGTCTGGCTCTGGCAGCGGGCTTGGATCGTGTTCGTCCTCGCCGCTCTGGCGCTGATCGCGGCGCTGTGGCGCGGGATGCCGCGCTTTGGCCCGCGTCAGGCGCTGCCGAGGCTGGAGCGCCGCTCGATGGCCGAGCAGATCGTCGGCACCGCCCACTTTCTCGCCCGCCACGACCCGCAATCGCTGCATCAGGCAGCCTTGCGCGCCTTTGACGAAGCCGCCGCGCCGCGCCTGCCGCGCAACTACCCGCGCCTCGACCTCAACGCCCGCGCCGTCCTTGTCGCCCCTCTCACCGGCCAGACCGCTAGCGAACTGAGCAACGCCCTGAGTCAGGGCCGCCGCAGCCCGGCCCGCCTGGAAGTCGATCTGCGCTGCCTCGAAACCGCTGCCCGCCGTCTGCGCGAGCGTCCCTCCCACCCTTAATCGTCCCTCGTCCGCCATGCCTACACTCACCCCGGAAAACCTCGCCCGCGCCGCCGAACTCCTCTCCCGGCTCCGCGCCGAACTCGGCAAGGCCGTCGTCGGCCAGACCGAAGCCGTCGATCAGATTCTGCTCGCCCTGGTCGCCAGCGGCCACGTCCTCATCGAAGGCGTGCCCGGCCTTGGCAAAACCCTGCTGGCGCGGGCGCTGGCCAAAACCATGCAGTTGAGCCACGCCCGCATCCAGTTCACGCCCGATCTGATGCCTTCCGACATCACCGGCTACGCCGTGCTCGACCCCGCCGCCAAGAGCGAAGGCGACGCCGCCAGCCTCGGCCAGTTGCGCGTGCGGCGCGGGCCGGTCTTTACGCATCTCTTGCTCGCTGACGAAATCAACCGCGCCCCGGCCAAGACGCAAAGCGCGCTCCTCGAAGTGATGCAGGAATATCAGGTCACGCTCGAAGGCCAGGCCCACCCGCTGCCGCGCCCCTTCATGGTGATGGCGACGCAGAACCCGGTCGAAACCGAAGGCACCTACCCGCTGCCGGAAGCGCAGATCGACCGCTTTCTGCTCAAAATCGAAATCGGCTTTCCCTCGCTTGCCGAAGAAACCGCCATCGTCCAGCGCGTCACCGCCGAGCAGATCGGCAACCAGTTGCCTTTGGACGAGGTTGCCCCGGTGCTCGACGAGCGTCAGGTGCAGGTGCTGCAAAACATGGTCGCCTATGTCCGCGTCGACCCACGCGTCGCCGACTACGCCGTGCGTCTCACCCGCGTCACCCGCGACTGGCCGGGTCTGGCGATGGGCGCTGGCTCACGCGGGGCGCTCGCCCTCGTCCGCCTGGCCCGCGCCAGCGCCATCGCCCAGGGCCGCGACTTCGCCACCCCCGACGACGTGAAACAACACGCGCTGCCCGTCCTGCGCCACCGCGTGCGCCTTTCCGCCGACGCCCAACTCGATGGCCGCGAGGTCGACGCCCTGCTGCAAGCGGCCATGGACAGCGTCGAAGCGCCACGGCTTTGAGTCTCGCCAATGAGCCAGACCGACAGCGCCGACGCTCCCCTCTCCCCAACCCCTCTCCCACCAGAGGAGAGGGGCTTTGGCGCCATCCCCAGCCATTCCAGCGTCATCGTCCTGACCGCGCTGGCCACAGCCGCCGCTGTCGCCTTGCTGCTTGGCGCGCCGCTGCTCTGGGTGGTGTGGCTGGCGGGTTTGCTGCTGGCGGCGGGCGGGGTGTGGGCGGCAGGCGATTTTCTGGTCAGCCGCCGCCTCTGGCGCATCGCCCCCCTGTGGGCGCGGCGGCGCTTGCCGCATGCTTTTTCGCTCGGCGTACCGACGCGGGTCGTGGTCGAGCTTGAGAACCCTGGCCGCCATCCCCGCGTCATTGATCTCTTTGATGAAGTCGATCCCGCCTTCAGCTTTGAGGATCTGCCGCAGCGCGTCGTCATGCCGCCGAGGAGCCGCCGCCAAATCACCTACACCGTCACCGCCCGCCAGCGCGGGCTGGCGCGCTTTGGCCGGGTGCAGTTGCGTTGCCGCTCGCTGGCGGGCTGCTTTGAGCAGCGCCTGACGCCCGGCGAGCCGTGCGAACTGCGCGTCTACCCGAACTTTGCCGCGCTGGCGCGTTACGCCTGGCTGGCGGGCGACCGGCGGCTGGCGCAGATCGGCATCAAAAGCTACGCGCGGCGCGGCGGCGGCACCGATTTTCGCCAGTTGGCTGAATACCAGACCGGCGACGCGGTGCGCTTCATCGACTGGAAGGCCACCTTGCGCCAGGGCAAGCCGATCGTCCGCCAGTTTCAGGACGAACGCGACCAGCGCGTCCTCTTTCTCCTCGACTGCGGTCGGCGGATGCGCGCCGACGAGGGCGGCAAGGCCATCGGCGGGCGGCATTTCGACGACGCCTTGAACGCCCTCATGCTGCTTGCTTACGTCGCCCTGAAAAGCGGCGACGAGGTCGGCGTCATCACCTTTGGCAACCACCCCGGCGAAAGCCGCCGCATCGCTCCGCGCAAGGGGCAGGCGGCGCTCGGCGCGTTGATGAACGCGCTCTACGATCTGGAGCCGTGCGCCGCCCATTCCGACTACGCCGCCGCCGCCCGCGAAGTGGGAGAAACGCAGCCGCGACGGGCGCTGGTCATCATGCTGACCAATTTCCGCGACGAGGACGCCGACGAACTGCGCCCAGCCCTGCAACTCCTCCGCCGCCGCCATCTCACCCTGCTCGCCAGCCTGCGCGAGCAGGTCATCGGCGCCATCGCCGGGCAGCCGCTGGACGCCCCTGGCCGCGGCATCGAAGCCGCCGCCGCCCGCCTGTTCGCCCAATCCCGCCGCGACGCCTTCGCCCGCGTGGTCGGCGACGACGCCCTCTCAATCGACGTTGAACCGGCACAACTGGCGACGACCTTGGTCAACCGCTACCATGCGGTCAAACGCGCCGGGCTGTTGTAGCGTGCGGCATCAAATTTCATAGCGGGGAAACGCGCCAAATGAGCAATTCAAGCCATCCCAATCCCTTCGCCCCGCCACGGGCCGCCGTCGCCGATGTCTTTCCCGACGAGGGCGAGGCGTTTCAGCCGGTCAAGATTTTTTCCGCGAAGGGGCGCATGGGGCGTTTGCGCTATATCGCTTACATCATCGCCGGTAACCTGCTCACGGGCTTCATATCGGGCATCCTTGGTTTTGTCATAGCCATGGCCGGGGGGAAAACCGGCGCCGTGGCGGTCAACTCCATCGTCATCATGAGCTGGATTCTCAACGTCCCGGTGATGATTCTGTACATTCTTTGGGGCATCCAGCGCAGCCACGATATGAACTGGTCAGGCTGGACGCTGCTTCTCCCCATTATTCTGACCGTTCTGATTTACGCCGCGATTTTGAATGGCGGCCCACCGCCCTTGATATTCATCATTCCTCTGATCGGCCTGATCTGGCTGCTTCGTCCCGGCAGCCCCGGCCCCAACCGCTTTGGCCCGCCGCCGCCGCCCAACAGCACGGGCGTCAAAATTCTGGCCGGGATCATGCCGCTTATCTTTATCATCGGCATCGTCGCGGCCATTGCCATTCCCGCCTATCAGCAATATCAGGCCCGTGCCGCCGCGCAAGCCCTGCAACAACAGAAACCTTGAAACTCAATTTTTTTAACCAGAGGGGAAACACACAAAATGAGCACTTCGAGCAATCCCAATCCCTTTGCCCCGCCACGGGCCGCCGTCGCTGACGTGATTCCCGGCGAGGGCGAGACGTTTCAGCCGGTGAAGATATTTTCCGCCACGGGGCGCATGGGCCGTATGCGCTACTACGCCTATCTGCTGTCGGCCTATTTCATTACCTATGTCGCTATCATGGCACTCTCCGTTCTCTTGGGGATAGCTGGCGTGCTCAGCGCGGGCAGGGGAGATGCGGCCTTGTTGGGTCTGGGACTCGGTGTCATCACCATCCTGTTCCTGGCAACTATTCCCTATTTGGTCCTGACCATTTTCTGGACCATCCAGCGCAGCCACGACATGAACTGGTCGGGCTGGATGATGTTGCTGGCCCTGATCCCCCTGGTCGGCCTGATCTGGCTGTTTCGCCCCGGCACGCCCGGCCCCAACCGCTTCGGCCCGCCGCCGGAACCCAACAGCACGGGCGTCAAGGTCATTGCCTGGATCGGCATCGGCCTCACGGCCATCTTTATCCTGATCGTCATTGCGGCCATCGCCACGGGCGCCGCTGGAGGTTGAGGGGGCCTCCCGTTCGAGCCGGTGCAGGCCCTCTCCCGCAAGCGGGCGAGGGGAAAAACCATAAGCATCTGAACCGAAACCGTGCTGGTCAGCCCCGCCGCCAGCTTGTGCCCTGCGGG
>JAITMS010000008.1 GCA_031277255.1 Azonexus sp. | reverse complement strand
TTTCCGGCGACCACTACCGCAGCCAGCCGCTGTCGCAAGGCATGGGCCTGCTCTTGCTGCTGGCCTTGAGCACGCTGCAACTCGCCCATTTCGTCTGGCTTTATCTCGATTGGCCGTGGCTCGACGCCCTGCCTTACCGGCTGGCGCTGTTTACCGTCGCCCCGGCGTTTTTTCTTTTCAGCCGCCCCCTCCTGCAACCGGCGTGGACGGCGGCCAGCGGGCCAGGCTTACTCGCCCATGCCGCGCCGGTTGCCGTCGCGCCGTGGCTGCCGGTCAATCTGGCGCTGCCGCTGGCTTTCGTCATTGGCGCGGGCTACCTGCTGTGGCTGGCGCAGAGTTTGTACGCGCTACGCCATGAGCGCGCCCGCTTTCATCTCGAAATGCTGCTGCTCGGCGCGGCTTTTGGCATCGCCGTGGTCATTTCGGCGCTCGGCCTGTTCCAGACGACGCTCGACAACGCCCTCTTTATCAGTCTGTACGCCATTGCCATCGGTCTCGCTTTCTTTCTCGTGCACACCGCCCTGGGACTGAGGCCGCAACTGGCGGCGGAAGTCAGCGAAACGGCAGAAGCCGCTTACGCCAATTCAACCCTGACCCACGTCGATTGCGCCGCCGCTCTCGCCGAACTCGACACCCTGACCCGCGACGAGCGGATTTACCTCGACCCGGCCTTGAGCCTCTCCACCCTCGCCAAACGCCTTGGGCTGACGCCCCACCAACTGTCGGAACTGCTCAACGCCCGCCTCGGCAAGAGTTTTTCCCGCTACCTGCGCGAATGGCGGGTCGCTGCCGCCAAAACCATGCTCCGCGCCGAACCTTCCGCCTCGGTGCTGTCCGTCGGCCTCAATGTCGGCTTTACCTCGCAATCCAACTTTTACGAAGCCTTCCGCGAAATCGAAGGCATGACGCCGGGGCAGTACCGGAAATTGCAGGACAAGGACATCACCTCGCCAGCGCCGCAATGACATTGGCCCAAAGCGGGCGCGTGGCGCATTTCCAGACCAAGCCGCAATGGAGACTGGCGACGGGGTAGCCTCCACGCTACACTCAATACAATCAGAAGGAGCAAGCTATGAGCAACATTGAAAACCTGATGCTGGAGCACCTGAAGAAATTCCAGGCGACGCTGGAACGCATGGAAAACAAGATTGACGAACACAGTATCCGCATGGACCGGATCATTGAGCGCATCGAACGTATCGAACGCAGACTGGAACTACAGTAGCGCACTACTACTGAAAATAGAAAACCGAGGTATCCCTGTGTTTCAGAAATGACGCAGAAAAACTTGACATTGGCGTTCCTCGCAAAACCCTGCGGATCGTTCTGTTCTGCCCGCGCAACCACCGCGCGCAGCCTTTGCAGTTAGGCGATCACCCCATCATGGAACAGTAGCGTCCAGCGATGCCGCTGCATCAGGCAGCCGCTCTCCTGAATCATCATTCCGTAACAAAAAACTGCTCCATTCCGATCAAAACGGAGGATTTGCCGCGGCGCGGGGCGGAAACTGAAGGCTCCACCAACCCATTGCGGGAGTTTTTGTCATGGATGCCTATCTCGTTTTTGCCTTTGAAATCGCCATCAGCATTGCCGTCAGCCTGGTCGCCCTGCGCCTCTTGTCGTCGCCGCTGATCGGGGTTTTGCGCCGCGTTTGCCCGGATGAAGAAGCGGCGCTTTTCTGGCAGACCTATACGAAAGTGATGCTGTTGCTCGCGCCGTTGCTGATGGTGCTGATGTTCGGTTTGTTCGCCAGTTCCGGCGATCCGCTGCGCCATTTGCAGCTCATGGCGCTGGCGGCGCTGGGCGGTTTGTTGCTGGGGCTGGTCATCATCGGCAGGCTGCTTGGCCGCTTCGTCGTTCTGCCTCTGCCGCTGGTCGAATCGTGAAGCTGCTGCTGACCGGGGCGAGCGGCTTCGTTGGCCGCAATGTCGCGCGGGCGCTGGTGGCGGCGGGGCATTCGCTGAAACCGGCGATGCGCGGCAATGGCGTCGACTTCCGCCATCTCTTGACACCGGCGGACTGGCTGCCGCATCTGGCGGGCGTCGACGCGGTCATCAACTGCGTCGGCATCATCGGCGAAAGCGCTGGTCAGAAGTTCTGGACGCTGCACGCCCATGCGCCCAGCGCCCTGTTCCGCGCCTGTGCGCTGGCGGGGGTGCGCCGCGTCGTGCAGATTTCGGCGCTGGGCGCGGATGAAACGGCGTTTTCCGCCTATCACCGCAGCAAACGCGCTGCCGACGATTGCTTGCGCCGTCTCGATGTCGATTGGTTTGTGCTCCGTCCTTCGCTGATTTACGGGCGCGGCGGCGGCAGCGCCGAACTGCTGCTGCGGCTGGCGAAATGGCCGTTGCTGCCGGTTCTTGACGACGGGCGGCAGATCTTGCAGCCGGTGCATATCAGCGATGTCGTCGCCGCCGTGATGCGCTGCCTGACGGCGCCGACAGCGCGGCAGACGCTGGACATCGTTGGCCCGGAGCGCATCGCCTTTGCCGACTGGTTGCAGCGGACGCGCCAAGCGCAAGGGCTGCCGCCCGCCCGCCTGCTGCCGGTGCCCTACCGCGCGGCGCTGGCGCTGGCTTGGCTGGGCCGGGCTTGCAGCCCGCTGCTGCGGACGGAAACCGTGCGTATGCTGCAAACCGGCTACCACGCCGATGTCGAGCCGCTGACGCGCTTTCTCGGACGAGCGCCGCAAAGCGCCGCGCCGCAACTGTTCTTTTCCGACACGCTGACGACGAGGAATCCAACATGAGCTACCTGACCCTCAAAACCCTGCATATCCTGAGCATGGTGCTGCTGTTCGGCACCGGGCTGGGCAGCGCCTTTTACAAATGGATGGCCGACCGGAGCGGCAACCTCACGCACATCGCCGTCACCAATCGCCATGTCGTGCTGGCCGACTGGCTGTTTACCACGCCGACGGTCATTTTCCAGCCGATCAGCGGCCTGTGGCTGGTTCATCTGCTCGATCTGCCGCTGACGACGCCGTGGATCGCCGCCAGTCTCGGCCTCTATTTTCTCGCCGGAGCCTGCTGGCTGCCGGTCGTCTGGCTGCAAATCAGAATGCAGCGCATCGCCGACCTGGCGCTGGCCGGGCAAAAACCGCTGCCGGAAGACTACGGGCGGCTGGCCCGCCGCTGGTTCTGGCTCGGCGTCCCGGCCTTTACCGCGATGACGCTGGTCGTCGCCTTGATGGTATTGAAACATCTACCCGGAGTTGAATGATGAAAAACCCCATGCAAACCGCGCTCGGCGCTGACTGGAACAAGCTGCCGCCCGCCCTGCAAGCCCACTACCATTGCGGCCAGAGCATTGATAGCGGCTGGCTGGACATTGAATATCCACGCTGGATGCAGCCCTTTCTCAGCGCCCTCACCGGCCTCGGCGCATTGGTCGACCGTCCCGGCCAGAAGGTCGCCACCGTGGTCGAAAAACACATCGACGGCGAGCAGCAATTCTGGCGGCGCACCCTGACCTACGCCGATGGCCGCCAGCGCCATTTCAACAGCGTCTGGCACGCCGCCGGAAACGGCCAGTTGATCGAATACGTCAATCCCGTCCTCGGCCTGCAAATGGCCCCGCGCGTCGAAGACGGGCGGCTCCACTACAGCGGCGTCTGTTTCATCGCCAGACTTGGCGGACGGCGGCTGCCGATCCCGGAATGGCTCGTCCTCGGCCACACCGTCATCATCGAGGAAGCGGTAGACGACCGCCATTTCGTCATGGACTTCCGCCTGATTCACCCGCTGTTCGGGCAGGTGTTCCGCTATGGCGGGCGGTTTGAGACAAGCATCGGCAACACGGATCATCCTGTTACCAATAACAAGGACGGGGCTTGACCCGCCCAAAAAAATCCCCGGTCAGGCCGGGGATTTTTGGGGTCGAGGCGATCAGAAGGCAAACGAATACTGGAGGCCGACGATCCAGGCGTTGTTGTCGTAGTCGCCCTTGATGCGGCCGGTTGGATTGACGGTGTTGGGCGTGCCGTCGGCGTTCAGGTTGCCGTTGTTGTCGATCTTGGTGTCTTTGACGTACAGGTAGGCGACGCCAAAATCCAGCGCCGAATCGCGCGTCGGCTTCCATTGCGCGCCAAAGGAGAACCACACGCGATCATTGTCCGGCAGCGAAACGAGGCGGTTCTGGTCGTTCGGCACCGGCGACTGGTCGTAGGCAAGGCCGAATTTCAGCTTGACCGCCGGGTCGATCTGGTAATTGGCGCCGACGGCGACGCGCCAGGTGTCGTCGAATTTGGTGCCGAGCGTTTGATTAGCCAAGCTGTTCTTGATGATGACTTTAGGAATACTGCTCCATCCCGTCCAGGACACATCCCCCAGGAGTTCCCAGCGATCATTCAGTTTGTGCGTCAAACTGACGATAGCGGTATCCGGCAATTCGACGGAGGCTTTGGCGTCAACTTTGCCTTGGCCTTGCACGGTCAGGGTGCCGTCGAGTTTTTGTTTGACCTTGGAGCGGTAGGAGAGGCCCAGTTTGGTTTCCGGCGTCAAGTGAATCAGCGCGCCGATATTCCAACCCCAGGCATCGGCGTCGGCTTTCAGTTTGGCGGGTGTTGTGCCTGCCGCAACGTTTGGCGTGGCGCAAGGTATGGCGGCAGGCGGGAGGGCTCCCAGTCCAAACAGAGGCCCCAATATGGCCCCAGCCCCGCCCATGGCGGTACAAGCTCCTGCTCCTGCTTGCGCATCAACAAGCTGGCCAGCAGTCAGGTTCTGAGCTGCCAACTTGGTGTATTCCACCTCCATCTTCATGTAGTTGACGCCGAAGCCGAGCGAGACCTGTTCATTGACTTTCCAGGCGACCGAGGGATTGAAGTTGTAGGTCTTGATGTCGAATTTGATCGAGTGGGTGGAGCCGAGCCAGTCTTTGTCATATTCGGTCATCAGGCCGAAAGGCGCGCTAATGCCAAGGCCGATGTAGAGATCCTTGTTCAGCGCCCAAGACATGTAAGCGTCGGGCACAGCCGCCCAGCTACCGCCATCGCCGCCGTTCCCGTGTGGCGTCGCTCCTGAAACAACGCCTGCCATAGTCCCGCTGCCCACAGGCTCCGACCCCTTGTTCTTGAACTTGAAACTCGGCTTGACCATCGCCAGACCGAACGACACTTCATGGTCCTTCAACTGCGTCATGCCCGCCGGGTTGTAGAAAATGGTGCTGGCGTTTTCGGCCACTGCCGCCGAACCGGCATAGGCGTTGCCGATGCCGCTGGCGTTCTGTTCAATCAACTGAAAGCCGGATGCCGCCGCCGTGCCCGAAAAAGCCAGGGCGACGAGCGCCGACAACAGTGAAACGCGATGGTGATTCATGGTTTTGTCTCCTCTTTTATGAATGAATGGGGGAGCCCCCGGTTTGTAACAGCAGATTAGATAGCAAACGAGCGTTTGAGTTAGTGTTTCACCTCCACATACTTATTCGGCATGTTGATTTTTAACAACGTTTTTCAAGGCGTGCCCGTCCGCCAATGGAGCGGCCCGCCGCTAAAGGGCGCAAAACCCGTGCCGAAAATGACGCCGGCGTCGGCAAGATCGGCGTCGCCGACGATGCCGTCGGCGACCAGTTGTTGAGCGCGGTCGACCAGCGGCTCGAGCAGTTTTTCCACCAGCCCTTCCGGCGCTGCGCCCGCCGGGTTTTTCTGCGCTTTGCCTTGCGACCAGCGGTAGAAGCCCTGGCCGGTTTTTTTGCCAAGATGGTTCTGGTCGACGCGCTCGCGCAAACAGCGCGGCGCTTCCGTGGCGTCGGTAAGCTGCTGGCCCGCCGCCAGCGCGATGTCGAGGCCGACGGTGTCGATCAGTTCAATCGGCCCCATCGGCATCCCGAAGGCGAGCAGGCTCTCGTCCACCGTTTCCGGCGCGACGCCGTCATCGACCGCCCGCATGGCGGCCAGCATGTAGGGGGCGAGGACGGCATTGACGAGAAAGCCGGGGGCGCTGTTGACCGGCAGCGGCAGTTTGTCGATCTGCCGGACAAAGGCGGCGGCATCCTGGACCACCGCCGGGTCGGCGTCAGCGGCGGCAACCACTTCGACCAGCGGCATCATGGCGACCGGGTTGAAGAAGTGAATGCCGACCAGCCGCTCAGGCCGCGCCAGCACGGTGCGCAGGTCTTCCAGACGCAGGCTGGAGGTGTTGCTGGCAAGGAGCGCCGTGGCTTTGAGTCGGGGTTCGATGGCGCGGAAGAGGGCGTGCTTGGCTTCGAGATTCTCGAAAATGGCTTCGATCACCACGTCGGCGCGGGCGACGCCGTAGCCCGCCGGGTCGGGGATGAGGCGGTCGAAGGCGGCGCGAATCCTGAGCGGTTCCCGCAGTTTTTTCGTGAACAGTTCATGCGCCCGACGCAGGGCCGGGGCGATGCGGGCGATGTCCTGATCCTGCAAGGTGACGGTGAGGCCGCGTAGGGCGCACCAAGCGGCGACATCGCCGCCCATCGTCCCAGCGCCGATGATGTGGACGTGGCTGGCCTTGAAGTCGCTCTCCTTGCCAAAGCCTTTGAGGCGCTCCTGCAGGCGGAAGACGCGCAACAGGTTGCTGGCGGTGGGCGAGTTGAAAATGCGCTCAAGCACCGCTGGCGCGGCCAGCGCGTTGCCGCCGTGGTCTTGCCAGAGGTCGATGATGGCGTAGGGCGCGGGGTAGTGCTGAGGCCGGGCTTTTTTCGCCACCTGTTTTCTCGCGCCGTCGGCGACCAGTTTTTTGAGCGGCCCGGCCTGAAGTTTTTGCAGCCAGGGCAACGGGCGGCGCGGCTGTTTCGAGAGCAGCAATTGCCGCGCCGCTTTTTCCATGACGCGCGGCGGCACGCAGTCGTCGGCGAGGTTCATGCTTTTCGCCCGTTTGGCGTTGATGCTTCTGCCGGTCAACATCATGTCCAGCGCCGCCGCCGGGCCAACGCGCTCCGGCAAGCGCAACATGCCGCCCCAGGCGGGGACGATGCCAAGCATGACTTCCGGCAGCGCCAGCTTGGTTCCGGCTTCGTCAACGACCAGCAGATAACGGCAGGCCAGCGCCAATTCGAGGCCACCGCCAAGACAATGACCGCGCACCAGCGCCAGCGTCGGGTATTTGACCGCCGCCAGCCGGTTGAACAGATCCCAGCCGCGGGCGACCAGAGCGCGGATTTTTTCCGGCGTATCCAATTGCGAAAACTCGTCAATATCCGCCCCGGCGATGAAGCCAGCGGCTTTGCCGGAGCGGATGATGAGACCGGCGGGCGGATTCTGCTCGAATTGATTGAGAATTTCCGCCAGTTCGGCCATCACCTCCGCTGACAAGGCATTGGCGCTCTCGCCCGCGCGGTCGAGAGTGGCGATAGCGATGCTGTTTTCTTCGCGGCTCAGTTGCCAGTGTTTCATGTCAGCGATCCGTTGTGATAAAGCCCCTCTCCCCTCAAGCCGCCATGCTCTCTCTCCGCACCGCCCTTCGACAAGCTCAGGGCGAACGGCGGTGTAAGGGTTTGAGCGAAAACCATGCTCCCGGAAAGCGGCGCGTTGGTGGTTTTCATGTCAGCACGCCTCGATCAGCATCGCCCCGCCCAGGCCGCCGCCGATGCAGATGGTGGCGATGCCGCGTTTGGCTTTTTGCCGCCGCAGGACATTGAGCAGGTGGAGGACGATGCGCGTTCCCGAGGCGCCGACGGGGTGGCCGATGGCGATGGCGCCGCCGTCGACGTTGAGGCGCGTTTCGTCAATCTGGCCGAAGGCGGCGGGTAGTCCGAGTTGTTCGCGGCACCAGGCGTCATCCCGCCAGGCGGCGAGGCAGGCGAGGACTTGCGCGGCAAAGGCTTCGTTGAGTTCCCAGTAGTCGATGTCGGCGAGTTCAAGGCCGTGGCGTTGCAGGAGCGGCGTTGTCGCATGAACGGGGCCGAGGCCCATGTGTTCCGGCTCCAGGCCCGACCATTGGCTGTCGATGATTTTGCCGAGCGGTTTGAGGCCCCATCTGGCCACGGCTTCTTCCGAGGCGAGCAGCGCCCAGGCTGCGCCGTCGGTGATTTGCGAACTGTTGGCGGCGGTGATATTGCCGTATTTTTTGTCAAAAAAGGGCTTGGGTTTGGCCATGCCCGCCAGATCGGCGTCGGGCCGCACGCCGTCGTCGATGGCGTAGATTTTGCCGTCGCCGTCGATGAGCGGGACGATTTCATCAAGATGCCCGGCTTGCCGGGCGCTGGCGGCGCGCTGGTGGCTGCGGACGGAAAATTCATCCATCTGCCGCCGGTCAATGCCGAATTTCCAGGCCAGGTTTTCGGCGGTCTGGCCCATCAGGAGGCCGACGACCGGGTCGGTCAAGCCTTTCATCAGGCCGATGACCGGCGAGAGCAGCGCCGCTGGCTTGAGTTTCAGAAAGTGGCCAAATTTTTGCGCGGCGCTGCGCTGATTCATCATCCCGGCGAACCAGCGCACCATCGCCTCCGAATAGAGCAGCGGCGCGCGCGAAAGGGCGTCGACGCCGCCCGCCAGCACCAGTTGCGAGCGCCCGCAGCCGATGTTGGCGATGGCGGAATCGAGGGCCTGCATCCCGCTGGCGCAATTGCGCATCACCGTCCAGCCCGGCACTTTTTTGCCGCAACCCAGACGCAGCGCCACCATGCGGCCAATATTGGTTTCGTCCGGCGAGGGCGCGGCGCAGCCGAGGATCACTTCGTCGAGATCGCCGGGGGCAAAGGGCTGGCGCAGGAGGAGGGCGCGTCCGGCCTGGGTCGCCAGATCGGAGGCGGCAAAGGGGCCGGGACCTTTTTGCGCCTTGAGGAAGGGTGTGCGCGCGCCGTCGACTACGTAGATCGTCTGCTTCATCTCAGGCCGCCAGTCGGTTGGCGGCGGGTTTGCTGGCCGTCGCCACGCCGTAATCAAAGGGGAAGTCATCGACGCGCACGACGATGTCGCGCAGGCGGTTGCGCCGCTTCATTACTTCATACTCCGCCGCGTCGATGACGCCGGATTCAAAGGCGACGCTGGCAATGTCGCGCACATTGGCCTGCGGATTACCGTCGAAGCGCCCGGCTTTCTCGGCGGCGCGGATTCTGGCTTCGATCGGTTCGGCTTCAAGCGTCGCGGCGAGCGCCAGTTCGATGACGCCGACCGGATCGCTCTCAAGCGGCTCGATGAAGCATTCGGCGGTCAGCCGGTCGCGCGTCGCTGAGGGCGTAATCAGGCGCTTCGCCGCCTGCTGGCCGACAGCGTCGGAGGGCACGACGTAAGGGTGGCCCCAGGGGAAAATGATCCGATGCAGGAAGGCGGCAATGAAGCGCACCGGGAAGTTGGCGATAACGCCATCGAACGCTTCCTGCGCCTTGTACATCGCGTCCCAGATCGCCCAGTGGGCGAGCGGCGCGTCTTCCGCCTGACGCCCTTCCGCCTCGTAGCGTTTGAGCGTGCAGGAGATCAGATACATCTGGGACAAAATATCGCCCAAACGGGCCGAGAGTTTTTCCCGCCGCTTGACGCTGCCGCCCAGCACCAGCAGCGACACATCGGCGAGCCAGGCAAAGGCGGCGGCAAAGCGGTTGAGCTGCTGGTAGTAACGGCGCATCTCCGGCGCGACATCGGCATCGACGCGGGCGAAATGCGAGCCGGTCAGGCCCAGCCACAGGGTGCGCCATTTGTTGGCGGCGGCGAAGCGGATGTGGCCAAACAGCGCCCGGTCAAAAGCCAGCAAGCCTTGTCTGGCGTCGGCCTCCTGCGCCGCCCGCATTTCCGCCTGCAACCAGGGATGGCAGCGAATCGCCCCCTGGCCGAAGATAATCAGCGAGCGGGTCAGGATATTGGCGCCTTCGACCGTGATGCCGATCGGCGTCTGCTGGTAAGCGCGGCCGAGAAAATTGGACGGGCCAAGGCAGATGCCCTTGCCGCCGATGACATCCATGCCGTCATTGACCACCTGACGGGCGCGTTCGGTAACGTGATATTTGGCGATGGCCGAGGCGACCGAGGGCTTTTCGCCCAGATCGACCGCGCCAGCGGTCATGGTTCGCACCGCGTCGATCATGTAGGTGTAAGCGCCGATGCGGGTCAGGGCTTCTTCAACGCCTTCAAAACGGCCAATGGCCATTTTGAATTGCGAGCGGACGCGGGCATAAGCGCCGACGGCGCGGGCCGTCGCCTGGGCCATGCCGGTATTGCACGAGGGCAGCGAAATCGAGCGACCAGCGGCGAGGCACTCCATCAGCATCCGCCAGCCCTGCCCGGCCATCGCTGGGCCGCCGATGATGAAATCGAGCGGCATGAAAACCTTGTCGCCGCGCGTCGGGCCGTTCATGAACATGGCGTTGAGGGGAAAATGACGGCGGCCCGTATCGACGCCCGGATGATCGTAAGGAACGAGGGCGCAGGTGATGCCGATGTCCTTTTTGTCGCCGAGCAGGCCGTCCGGGTCATAGAGGCGGAACGCCAGGCCGAGCAGGGTGCACACCGGGGCCAGGGTGATGTAACGCTTGTCCCAGGTCACATACATGCCGAGCACTGCCTTACCCTGATAGATGCCCTGGCCAACGACGCCAAAATCGGGAATCGCCGCCGCGTCCGACCCGGCCCACGGGCTGGTCAGGGCAAAGGCCGGAATTTCGATCCCCTTGGCGAGACGCGGCAGATAGTGGTTTTTCTGTTCCTCGGTGCCGTAATGCAGGAGCAATTCCGCCGGGCCGAGCGAATTGGGCACCATCACCGACACCGAAAGCGCCGCTGAGCGCGTCGACAAGCGGGTCACCACCTGCGAATGGGCGTAGGCCGAAAACCCCAGACCGCCGTAGCGTTGCGGGATAATCATGCCGAAAAAGCCCTTGTCCTTGAGGTAACGCCAGGTCTCGGCGGAGAGATCGTACAACTCGTGCGTCACCTGCCAGTCATCGACCAGACGGCAGACCGCCATGCACTCATGGTCGAGAAAGGATTGCTCGGCGGGCGTCAGCCTGGGCGTCGGGTAATTCTGCCATTGCCGCCAGTCGGGTTTACCCCGGAACAACTCGCCCTCCCACCAGACCGTCCCGGCTTCGAGCGCCTCGCGCTCGGTGTCGGACATCTGCGGCAAGACCTTGCGATAGGCGGCAAAAATGGGCCGGGTGACGAGATTGCGGCGCAACGGCGGCAGCAGGAAAAGGAGCAGAAGCAACCCGGCCAAGACCAGCATGACGAGGCCGAATACTGAGAGGAAGCTGTCAAACATGCGGTTGATCTCCGGCATGGCCTAGGGCGGGGAATTGAGCGGCGGCAGCGGCGCGCGCAGGCCGCCGATCAGAAAAGACATCAGGCGCGGCACGAGGCGTTCGAGGCGATCCATGCTGTCCTCATCCTCGATCTGCCAGTCGGTCACCAGGCGCAGGGCGTCGGTACCGGCGATGGCGTAGGAAGTCGCGCCGAGCATGAAATGAAAGCGCCAGACGATCTCGGCCTTGGGCACTTCCGGCAGCGCCCGGAACAGCGCCTCCTTGTAGCGTTCCGTCACCGCCTGGTATTCATGGGCAAAAAAGGCGCGGATGAATTCCGCCGGTTCGCCCAGCGTCCGGCCAATCAGGCGCAGAAAGGTCATGCCGCCGCGCGCCTCGTCACCGGCCATGCGCAACATGGTGCCGAAAAAAGCGTCGATGATCGCCGACGGCTTGAGCGGCTGCTTGCCCGCCTCGGCTTCAAGCACATCGAGAACGCGCATCCGCTCCTCGTTGAGCCAGTCGAGCCGACGGCGAAAAACCTCGCGGATCAGCGCCTCCTTGGAACCGAAGTGATAATTGACCGCCGCCAGATTGACGCCCGCCTCGCCGGTAATGTGGCGCATCGACGTGCCATCATAGCCGTGCGCCATGAACAGGCGTTCAGCCGCATCGAGAATGCGACCGCGCGTGTCGCTGGGTCGGGTTTCGGTCATGTCCCCTCTATAATTCATACGTTTGTTTGAATCATAAGAAAATCAACCGAGCGGCGCAAGCGTTTTTTCGCCCCGGCACGGCGTTCGTGTTGCGCGGCGAACGGTTTTTACCAGCTTCCCGCCGCCATGCGGATCGCCACTTCGCAGTCGTTGAAAATTTCCAGCTTGACGATCCGCACCCGCACCCCCCGCACGCCGGGCAGTTGCAGCAGCCGGGCGCAGACCTTGCCCGCCAGGCTTTCGAGCAGATTGACGTGACGCGCCGTGCATTCGTCAATGATGATCTGACGCACCTTGCGGTAATCGAGCACATGCATGATGTCATCATCACGCGGCGCCAGCGGCTGCGCGCCGAGATTGAGTTCGGCATCAACCTCGATCGGCTGCGGCCCATCCCGCTCATGGGGCAGAATCCCGACATTGGCGGCAAAACGCAGCCCGGTGAGAGACAGGGTTTGCTGGCCGGAGGGAGGGACGGGAAACGCGGATGCGGGCACAGGTTGATTCATGGGTTCGCCGTTCACAGATGCGCGGTCCGCCCGCCGTCTACATTCAATACCTGGCCGGTGACATAGGGCGCATCCAGCATCAGGAATTTTACCGCGCGGGCGACATCGGCAGGCGTTCCCATGCGCTTCAACAGCGTGTGGGCGACGATGGCCTCTTGTTCCGCCAATGAAAAACTATCGTCATCAGGCCAGATGATCGCGCCGGGCGCCACCGCGTTGACACGCGCCTCCGGCGCCAACTCGATGGCCAAGGCCCGCGTCAGCCCTGACAATCCGGCCTTGGCAGCGCAATACGCCGGGTAACCCCGGAAGGGCCGCTCGGCATGGATGTCGGTGATGTTCACGATACTGCCGCCAGTCCGGCGCAGATGCGGCGCGGCGGCCTGCGCGAGAAACAGGGGGCCTTTCAGATTGCTGCCGACCAGGGTATCCCAGTCGCTCTCGGCAATGCCGCCCAGCGGCGTGGCAAAAAACGCCGACGCATTATTGACCAGCCCATCGAGCCGCCCGCAAGCCCGGATCGTCGCCGCCACCATGTTCTCAAGCGCCGCGACATCATTGAGGTCAGCTTCCGCCACGGTAGCGGAAGCAGCCCGGACGGCGTTCAGTTGATCGGCCAGAGCCGTCGCTTCCGCCAGCGAATGACGACAATGCAGCACCACCCGCGCCCCGGCTCCATGCAGCACGCGGGCAATCTCCGCGCCAACGCGCCGCGCCGCGCCAGTAATCAGGATGACGGGATTGGCGGGAGGTGTTTTCATGTCCATGAACGCAGCAAGGCCACGCTAGATCGCTTTTGATTCAAGTACACACCCCCTATGTCGTTCGCCCTGAGCTTGCCGAAGGAACAGACTCAGCCCAAACGGGAGGGTAAGGATTTGAACAGAAAATGCGCCCATGCAGGTAGCGATCAACTGCTCATAGTGGCGCGCCCAGTTTTGCGCCTCGGTATAAAGCTGCCGGATGGTTTGGACATCAAAATCTTCCATCGTGGAAAGGGACACCCTATTTACTCCCGGATCAATTGATCCGCCATGAAAACACAAACTCGCCGTTCCCGGACAACTGCCGCAAGGGCTTGAGTAAAAACCGCCCTAACCCGGATGCAGGCAGACCCGGTTCTTTCCTTGCCGTTTGGCTTGATACATTGCCGCATCGGCGTGGGCGATCAGGGTGTCGAACGGCAATTCCACCCGTGGGCAGAATACGGCGCCGACACTGACGCCGACGTGCAGCGCCATGCCGTTGTATTCAACCGGTTCGTTGATGGCTTCGATCAACGTCGCGGCGATCTGCTCGGTCGTTGCGGCGTCACCCGGTTCCGACAAGAGCACGGCGAACTCGTCGCCCCCCAGCCGACAGGCGATATCGGACTGGCGCAGCCGCTCCAGCATCCGCGCCGCCACGGCGTTCAGCACACGGTCGCCAGCGGCGTGGCCGTGCTGATCGTTAACCGCCTTGAAGCCGTCCAGATCGAGAAACAGCAGGCCCAGCGCCGTATCCTGGCGCTGGGCGATGCGCATCGTATGTTCCGTCAGTTCCTTGAATGTGGCCCGGTTGGTCAGGCCAGTGACAACATCCTGGTAGGCCAGCCGCCGCAACCGCTCCTCGTACTCCTGGCGGCCGAAGAACTTTGGGATATACAACGACCGGCGACCAGCGACCGCGCAAGCTGACAAGTGAGCCTCGATACGGTGGGGCGGCGCCATGACGAACTCGCATCCCGCGTCGCCTATTGCCGTACATGCGTACTCCACCGCGATGAGCGGCATGCCGAAACTTTCGGAACACCACCCCGAGGAGTAGCCCGCGTTGACGATACAGACCGGCGACTCCGGCGGCATGCCGCGCGAGCGCCACGATTCGCCCTCAAAAGAGTTGTCGTGCCGGTAAAAGAGGACGAAATCGTCGGTTGGCACCGGTCGTGAACGCTCGTGAACCACGACGCGCCCAAAACCAGTGTAGGCGAAATAGATGGGGCCAACCGACAGCTTCTCCATGGGATCGGTCAGGTTCATCATCTCGTGGAATTTGCGCGCGTCTGACGCGCCAGCGGCATGGGCAACGTCGAACATCATCGAGAGGAAGATTTCGAGGGTCTGCGGCGTGTCGCCGTAGATGCTGCGGATCGTCTGCAAGAATTCGAAAGAGAGGACATCGGCGCGCAAGAGGAGATGCCGGTTGCCGCCGAGCCGCAGGACGCCTTTTGCCGACAAGGACTGGTGGTCGCTGAAGTAGCGTTCCACCTTCTGTTGCGCCGCGCGAAAAAGCTCCTTCATCGGCGACGGAACGCTGGCCACGAGCGGGCTGGCATTCATGCCTGATACGGGGCAATCAAGCCGGGCCAGGTCGTTGACAATTTCAAGCCGGATTTAGCTCTCATGCTGCTGCATCTCGCGCCCAGGGTTGCACGCTGCTTTTTCGGAAGGAATCGGCGCGGAACAGGCTGATGGCAAGCCGTCGCCAGCACGAAAAAGCGGGCGCGGCATTGTTTGGCCGCGCCCCCGCAGTCGGATCGGTTTCCCCTGCAAACCCGACAATAAACGAGTCAATCCGCATGTTTACCAGCTCTCCTCCATGATGCGCTGAATGTAAACAAATTTTTATTCTTCGACCCTCAAGGGCCTTGTTGTTATCTTGAAACCCCTCCTCTCACATTGCCGCGTACCACCCGCTGTTTCAGGCGGTGACGTTAATCAGCGCGCCCGTGCGCTGCCCCTGGGCGTTGGTGACCGGCTTGGCGGCTTCCTGAGCCGCTTCAACCCGCTGTTGCGGTTGCGCTCCCATTTGCTGCGCCGGCGGCTGGGCTTGCTGAACCGGACGCGACGCTTCCGCCTGCCGGGCCTGTTGCGTCTGCGCCGCGGTGCTGGAAGTAACGAAGGGATTGCTGCTTGCGTTGACGGATTGGATAGCCATGTTCAACTCCTCAATTGATCTTTATCCGGTTCTCACTCTACACCATTTTGGCAAATTTTCCAACAGCATAAAATGTACCGCGCAAATTGACATTTTTGATAATTTTATGAGCGACAGCGCCCGGTATCTCCAATACACTGCTTGCCTTTATCGTTCGGAGGCCGTTCGTGATTTCCGCTCTCTCCTTGCTGCTGCTCTTTCAACTGGTCGGCGAGGCGCTGGTCCGCGCCCTGGCGCTGCCGGTTCCCGGCCCGGTGATCGGCATGGCGCTGCTCTTTGTCTTTCTCGCCCTGCGCGGCGGGGCCAGCGACCCGCTGCGGGAAACCAGCCAGAAGCTGCTGCAACATCTGTCGCTGCTGTTCGTGCCCGCCGGCACCGGCATCATGCTGCACCTCAACCGCATTGCCGATGAGTGGCTGGCCTTGCTGCTGTCAATCGTCGTCAGCACTTTCGTCACGCTGGCCGTCACCGCTCTGGTCATGCGCTGCTGTCAGCGCCGGGAGCCAGCGGAGGATGGCGCATGAATCCGCCGCTCGACGCATTGTGGGTCTATCTCGCCGCTTCGCCCCTGTTCGGCCTCACCCTGACCCTGCTCGCCTACCAGATGGCGCTGTGGCTCTACCACCGCGCCGGGGCCAACCCGCTGCTCAATCCGGTGCTGATCGCCATTGCCATTCTGGCGCTGGTGTTGACCCTGACCGCAACCGATTACGCAAGCTATTTTGCCGGCGCCCAGTTCGTCCATTTTCTCCTTGGCCCGGCCACCGTGGCGCTGGCGGTGCCGCTCTATCATCAGATCCGCCGCGTCCGCGCCTTGCTGCTGCCGGTGATTGCGGGCCTGCTGGCCGGAAGCGTGACGGCCATCGTCTCGGCGGTACTGATCGCCCGCTGGTTCGGGGCCAGCGCGGCGACGCAACTGTCGCTCGCGCCCAAATCGGTGACGACGCCAATCGCCATGGGCATTAGCGAACAGATCGGCGGCATTCCCTCGTTGACTGCCGTCATCGTCATCATCACCGGCATCGTCGGCGCGGTGGGCGCTCGCTATTTGTTCGCTGCCATGAAGTTGCGCGACCCGGCCATTCGCGGTTTTGCCATCGGCCTTGCCGCGCACGGCATCGGCACCGCCCGCGCCTTTCAGGTCAACGAGCAGAGCGGCGCGTTCGCGGCGCTGGCTATGGGCCTCAACGGCGCCCTGACGGCGCTGCTGGTTCCCCTGCTGGCGGGCTGGCTGGTTCCGGGCTAGTGTAGTTTTCGTTCAAGTGAGGACATCCGTTGCCGCGCCCGTGCGCTTTGCTCCCCTCGCCCGCTTGCGGGTGTACAGACCGGCCACATCGTTGACGGTTGTTCGGAGACATGGTGGACGGTTTTCAAAGGGATTTTCCCACAATGGCGACGCCCTGTTTCAAGTCGAT
>JAITMS010000174.1 GCA_031277255.1 Azonexus sp. | reverse complement strand
CTTTCGTGCTGATACCTCCCGCGCCATCAGCCTCCCCAAAAAACGAAAGGCCGCCGCATGGAATCCAGAGTATCTCGGTACCGTCTTGAAATTACGGGAGATTTGATGCTCCGGCCCTGAGGCAAAGGTTGAGCGCAACGGCCGCTACGGTTTAGTACTGCTATGCCGGCAAAGCGCATGGACTTTACGCGGGAGCGGTGAGGGGTGTAAGTTCGAGGCAAGGGGTGTTCGGCATGTGATTTGGGGAGAACCCTCGCCCGCATACGCAAAGCTCATCAGGGCGGATGCAAGGCTTGATTTATTTTATGGATTCCATAAAATAAACGCATGGAGAAAAAAGGCCGCACTATTCGCTGGAAATCATCAAGGCAGTTGTCGTCGCTGGCGGTTTCAAGGCATTCACCGCCACAGCCAAGCTCGGCGCTGACGCCATGAAGGTTTCATTGGAAGAAGCGGTTGCTGTGGTGCTGGCGCTCAACACCCGCCAGTTCTACAAAAGCATGACCACTCATGCTGACCATACCGTGTGGCAGGACGTGTACCACACCGTCTGCCCGAACGGTCGCTGGGCTTATATCAAGCTCACCTTGCGCGATGATGGCGTAGTGGTGATCCAGTTTAAGGAGCTATGAAAATGAATCAGACAAGCACAAAACCGCGTTACTGTTTGCAATGCGACGATGGCACGGTGCTTGAATTTAGCACGCGCGATACATCTGGCGATATTGAGGGGGAGCCGTATCTTGTCAAGCAAGTTCGTGGCTGGCATTGCCCCGTCTGTGGCGAGATCGAGTTTGCACAGGACGATGACAGCGCGTTGCGCTTTAACAATGCGGTCAATGCCGCCCGCGCCAGCGCCAATGAACGCCGCGCCAAGGCATTACGCAGCACACGGAAAAAACTCAAGCTGACACAAGCCGAAGCAGGACGCTTGTTTGGCGGCGGGGCGTCGGCTTTCTCTGAATACGAGCGGGGCAAAACCCAGCCGCACAAGTCCACGGTTATACTGTTGCGTCTACTTGATCGTCACCCGGAGCTATTGCGTGAGCTGTGAGGGTGTAGATTGAGGGCTTTGGCGCGGGCAGGGGAGGGGTGTCGTGAAAGATAAAATCGAAATCTTCGTAGCGATACTGATCCTCCTTGCTGTGTCGCTGGTCTTCTTCGGCTCGTACCCTTCTATGGAGGAGTTTGACCCGAATTACTGCGGCTTCCGAGGTCGTTTCAACACGAGGTGGTGATAGACGGTCGCCCCGTCACGATGACAACGACAGTTCTGTGTGGTTGGGACATAACGATGGAGCCGGAAGACATGCCGTTCTAGGCGAAGCCGAAAGCCAGAGACATCTAGGGCGCGGACATCAAGCGAGCGGTTGAATACTGGAAAGATTGGCAAACGAGAAGATAGGGCGATGAAAGATAAATCACACGACGAGGCGATGGCCGAGATCTTTCGCAAAGACCCGTACTACGCTGCGGAACTGTTGAACAGCATTCTTGAGGATGGCGAGCAGGGTGAGTTGCTGATTGCACTTCGCCAGATGGCGAAGGCGTTTGGCGGCGTGTCGAAGGTGGCTGAAGCGGCGCAGATCAATGGTACACACATCTATCGTGCGCTATCCGCCAAGGGCAATCCAGAGATTCGCAGCTTATCGGCGATCCTCAAGGTAATGGGCTTGCGTCTCGCGGTGCAACCGATTGAGTGATCGGTCGCTCATGCGTAAGCAAAAATTTTCGCAATCAGCGCCAAAAAGATAAGAAAAGAGCCGCTGAAGGGCGGTTTTTTGTTTTTCAATCTTCAAGACGGACTTTTATTTTCGATCCGCTTGCCGGGCGAACGCTTGCCAGCGGTGCGGGAAAGCGCGATTTCCAGGGCTGTTTCGAGGCGAATCACGCGTTCGGTCAGGGTTTCGATTTTTTCCTGCTGCGTCCTGGTGACGCCTGCCATGCGCTCGATTTTGTCGTTCATCCTGATGACCGTGGTCAGCGCGTCCCACATTTTTTCGGTGAGGCCCATCAGCGCGCGGCTCCTTCGGCTTCCATCGCCGCGATGCGCTGGTTGGAGGCTTCGACGAACAGCAGAGCGCCATCCATGGCGGCATTGGCTTCCGCCGTCGTTTTCATCATCTGGTCGATCATGCCTTCGAGCAGTTTTTCGTCCTCCTGCGGACGAAACGAGGCGGCGGCGCGGCGCAGGAATTCGCCCATCGACAAGTGGGCGTCGCGGGCCATTTGGGCGATCGCCGCCTTTTCCTGCGGGGTCACGAGAATCGGGATGCGTTCGGTAACGGTTGTCATCTGTCGCTCCGTGATGGTCATGGTCAGCACATGTGCATTTTAGCGGAGCAAGCGGGAAATTCAAGTTCGTTTATGCGCTGTTCGCCGCCTGATTTCACCGCCGTCGGGCTTGGCGGGCATTGACATTGCGGGCGCGGCATCTATAATGCGCCCTCTTTGACGCGGCAGTAGCTCAGTTGGTAGAGCGCAACCTTGCCAAGGTTGAGGTCGAGAGTTCGAGACTCTTCTGCCGCTCCAGTCAAAAAGGGAAAGCGTAACGGCGCTTTCCCTTTTTTGTTGCCGATATAATCAATCCGCCGCCCGGGTGGTGAAATTGGTAGACACAAGAGACTTAAAATCTCTCGGCTTCTGGCTGTACGGGTTCGATTCCCGTCCCGGGCATTTTTCCCCACTGTTTCCGCGAGTTTTTTGCCGTGAAATGCCTGCCCTCTTTCCTGTTCGCCGTTCTTGTCGGCTGTGCGTCTTCGCATTGGGAGAAGCATGGGGCGGCGGCGGGGGATTATGAAGCGGATGAAACGGCCTGCAAATTGCAGGTGTATTCAGGGACTGACGGCGCGGTGACGGAGGCGCAGGTGCGCCGGATGCACGCCTGTCTGGAAGCCAGGGGCTGGCGCAGGGTAGGGCGGGAAAGATGATTATCTACGACCTTTGCTGCGCCAACGGACACCGTTTTGAAGGCTGGTTTCAGAGCGCCGAGGATTTTGACGGGCAACTGGCGCGGGGTTTTGTCAGTTGTCCGCAGTGTGACAGCGATCAGGTGCGGCGGGTGCCGTCGGCGGTGGCGATTGGCGGCGTCGCTGTTGCGCCGCCCGAAGCGGCTGTTCCGGCGGCTCGTCCGTCCGCTGCGCCGCTGATGCCTCTGGAAAAACAGGCGGCGGTTTTGTACCGGCAATTGCTGCGGACTGTCGTTGCCCATTGCGAGGATGTCGGCCCGGCTTTTGCCGAGGAAGCGCGCCGCATCCATTACGAGGAAGCGCCGGAACGGGCGATTCGCGGCCAGGCCACGGAAGATGAGCGCGAAGCCTTGCGCGATGAGGGCATCGCGGTGGTTTGCCTGCCCGTCATGGAAGATGAAAAACTCAACTGAAGCATCTTGAGATCAAGGCGCCAGCCATGAAAAAGGGCCGCTCCGGTGGTGGCGGCCCTGCGTGTTGTGGCGGCTTGTCTCAGGATTGGCGCTGGCGCATACCGAGGCTGAGCAGCGTCAGGCCGAGAGCGGTCAGAACCAGAGTGCCCGGAGCCGAAACCTGATTGGCTGGCGGCAAGGGGCTGCGCACCCAGACCGACATGTGGCCGAGCGATCTCTCGCTACCGTTGCCGGAATTGATGAAGTCCATGGTTTCCCAAGTTCCGCTATAGGAATAGGCTGTGTCAAAGTCCAAGCCTGCACCAATGAGGTTGAAATCGTAGATGACATAACTGTTAGCGGCATAGAGGGTGATGGCCAGGTGATCGAAGGTGACGTCACGCCCAAGCGCCGCCTGCATCTGGTCAAAGATATTGGCTACGGTCGTAACCGTCCAAGTGCCTGCGGTGTCACTCGCGTTGGAAGTCATAGAGATATCCAGGAGACTGCTGATATCGACGAATGGCTGGACAGGCTCGCTCCATTGGCCGTTGTTGCCATCAAGGCTGCCGAGGAAGATCCAGCCCGGATCATTGGCTATGCCATCGTTGGCGAGATCCATCAGTTGGCTGGCGTTGATGAACTGGGTCGGGCTGACGGTACCACCCTCGCCATTGAGCAGTCCGTCACCGGCATAACCGAGGTTGGCGGTCGGCGTCAGGTTACCCAGATCGTTGCCGCTGCCCTCATAACAGTTGGTCGCATCAATGGTTTGGCTTGAAACGACGCCGCCGCCATTGCTTTTGGCGATCTGGCTGATCGTGACCGCGTTGAGCGAGCAGGCGGCGGCATCGGTGGCGGAGAGCAGGCCGAACAAGGCGATCGGCGCTAAACAGAAAAGGCGCTGGTAAAAATTCATGGTGTTCCCCTCAAAATTATCGGATTTATGATTTTGATACGCATCCATCATGAGTAAAGCAAGGCGTATGCCATAAAAATAAATTATTGATTTGTAATGTAAATTTACAAAACCCAGAGACGCGCCAATTTGCTTTGTAAGTAATTCCGACAGATTTTTACAGCGCCAAGCTGCCATCCGTCGCCAATCTGTCAAAAAGCATGAAAACAATAAAATTGCGTGTTTTTTGAGCGCCGCGCTTATTGCCGGATTTCGCGCTGCTGATCCGGTGCGGCGAAGCCGCCGCTGCTGCGGAAGGGGTTGATGTCCAGCCCGCCGCGCCGGGTGTAGCGGGCGTGGACGGCGAGCGCCTCGGGGCGGCATTGGCGCTGGATGTCACAAAAAATACGTTCGACGCACTGTTCGTGAAATTCGTTGTGCTGGCGGAAGGAGACGATGTAGCGCAGCAGACCGGCGCGGTCGATGGGGCGACCGCGATAGCGGATGACGATCATGGCCCAGTCCGGCTGGCCGGTGACGAGGCAGTTTGACTTGAGCAGGTGCGAGTACAGGGTTTCTTCGACGAGCGGGCCGTCCCGCGCCGTCAATACATGCGGCGCGGGCTGGTAGGCGGCGCAGGCGATGTCGAGCGTGTCGAGCAAAATGCCTTGCGGGTAGCCGATGCTTGCCCCCGGTTGTTGATCCAGCGTTTGCAGGTCGACGGCGACCGGCGCGCCAGCGGCAGCCGAGAGATCGGCTGCCAGCGTGGCGACGACGGCAGCCGTATCGGCAAAGCTCGTCTGGTTGAGCGAATTGAGATAGAGCTTGAGCGATTTCGATTCAATCAGGTTCGGGCTGTCAGCCGCTACACGCAGTTCGCCGATGGCGACCACCGGCTTGCCCTTCGGGTTGAGCCAGGAGAGTTCGTAGAGATTCCACCTGTCTTCGCCGACGAAGGGCAGCGCCGCGCCGTCAATGCCCAGTTCGTCGCGCTTTGGCTGACGCGGGATCGGATAGAGCAGTTCGGGCGCGTAGACGGCGCGATAGCCGGTCGCTTTGCCGAGCGGGGAAAGGACGCTGGGGTCGGTTGGGGGAGGCATGCGGCGGATTTTATCGTGGATGCCAGCGCAGTCCGACAAAGGCATTGAAGCCCGGCGTGTTGTAGCCGAGCACGGTTTCATAGCGTTTGTCGAACAGGTTGTTGAGCCGGGCTTCGACGGCCAGTTCGGCATTGATGGCATAACGCGCGGTCAGGTCGATCAATCCGTAGCCGCCCAGGCGTCCGCTTTCCTGATTGCTGTCGTAACGCTTGCCGACGGCTAAAACATCCACGCCAGCCGCAAATGGCCCCCACTGGCGGCTGAGGCCGAACAGGCCCTTGTCGCGGGCGCGGTGGCCGAGTTTGAAGCCGGTTTCGCTGTCTTCGGCGTCGAGCCGGTCATAAGCGGCTTTGACGCGCCAGTCGCCGAACTGACCGGCATAGCTCAGCGTCGTGCCTTGCAGCCGCGCTTTGCCGATGTTTTCGTAAGTGCCGATGAAGCTGACCGGGTCACTCACCCAGTCGATCAGGTTGCCCACCCGGTTGTGGAAATAAACGGCGCTGATGTGATGGACGCCGTTGTCCCAAGTCAGGCCGATTTCGCGGTTGCGCGACTGTTCCGGCTTGAGATTGGGGTTGCCGCTGCCCCACGGCGCAATGGTCATGTACAACTGATAGACGGAAGGCGCTTTGAAGGCTTTGCCGAAGCTCGCGTGCGCCCGCAGTTGGCGGCTCAGGCGGTAGCCGTAGGCGGCGCTCCAGGTGTTTTCGCCGCCGAATTGCGAATGATCGTCGCGGCGGGCGTTGAGCTGCCAATGGTGATCGCCGAGCGCGGCGGTCCATCCGGCCAGGATGGAGTTGTTGCTGATTTCCGGGCGGCGATTGTAGCCCGTCGTCGGCGACACTTCCTGCTCCAGCCGTTCAGCGGCGAGCAGCAGCTTGCCGAGCGGCAGCGTGATGTCGTTCTGCCAGGCGAGTTGGCGGTTGTGCGTATTCAGCCGGGTTTTTGCTTCGACGGCGGCGGGCCAGTAGGTAAAGGCGTCCCAATACCAGGAGGTCTGTTGATCCTTGGCTTCGCCGTACTGCCAGCGGCTGCTCCACAAATCGCTGAAGCGGTTGCGGCTGTAGATCTGCCATTGTTCCGTGGTGAAGTCGCTGCGGTCGTTGTAATCGCCAACGGCGGGCTGGTTGCCGCTGTCGTAATGAACGACGCCTTGATTCTTCCGGTAAGCGGCGCCGATTTCATGGCCCTGGGCGGGGATGAAAGACAGCGAGGCGCTGCCGCCGTTGTTGCGGTAGCCGTCGTCGTCGGCGTCATGGTTGATGGCGTGGCGTTGGGCGGAAAAACCGTCGCTGCGGCGGTGATTGGCGTCGAACCGGAAACGCCACTGTTCATTGCCGCCAGCAAGTCCGGCGCTGGCTTCGCTGGTGTTCTGGCTGCCGTAACCGGCAAAAGCATCGACGGCCAGACCGGGCGCGCCGCGCCGGGTGAAGATCTGGATCACGCCGCCGATGGCGTCAGCGCCATACAGCGTCGCCGCCGGGCCGCGCAGGATTTCGATGCGCTCGATGTCGCCGAGCGGCATGAAGCGCAGCGGCGAGCCGGACAGATCGGCGGAATTGACGGCGATGCCGTCGACCAGCACCTTGGTCTGGTTTGAATTGGCGCCGCGCAGATAGAAGCTGGTCGCCGTACCGGGGCCGCCGCCGGGCGCGGTCTGGACGCCGGGCTGGCGGGCCAGCAGTTCGCTGATGGTGTCCTGGCCGCTGTGCTCGATTTCAGCGCGGTCGATGACGGTGACATCGGCCAGCACTTCGGCGACGCGGGTTTCCTGACGGGTGGCGGTGACGACGACCGCATCGAGGCGGGTTTGAGCATGGAGCGGGCTGGCCAGGAACGGCAGAGCCGCCAGTGCGGTGCAACGGATTTTCATAAGATTCCCCTGCCGGCAGGCGTCCCCGCATACCGGCGCATGGTTGATGAAAAATGCCGGGGAACGAGGGCAGGAGGGCCGAGGCGGACCGCCAGCGCCGCCTCCCCGCGGCACTTCGCTTGGGAGTCGTGGAACTCCCGTCGTCGCAGGCCGGTCTCCGGGCTTGCAAGTCTTGACGCGCCGCCTTCCCAGGAAGAACCCAGTGGCATTGTGGCGCGCCCGCACTCGCTTACCGTTGCGGGGGCAGCAGCGGAATGGTCCCTTGTTGGCGACGCACCGCTTTCCCGTTTATCCGCCGCGAAAATCTCGCGGCAGCACCTGAAACGGAGCAAATTATACCGGAAGCGGCAGCGGCGGGCAGGGCGACCCGCCAAAAATAGCTGACAGATTCAGTCAGGTTTTTTAGAATCCCCCCTTTGACAAGGGAGATCAGGTTTCATGTTCCGGGTACTGAACGAGGATATCCGCGCGGTTTTTGGCCGCGATCCGGCGGCGCGTTCTTTCTGGGAGGTGCTGACCTGTTATCCGGGCATTCACGCGCTGATCCTGCATCGTCTGGCGCATTGGCTGTGGCGTCATCGTTTGCGCTGGCTGGCGCGCTTCGTCGGCTATTTTTCGCGCTTTGTCACCGGCATCGAAATCCATCCGGCGGCGGAAATTGGCCGCCGCTTCTTCATCGACCACGGCATGGGCGTTGTCATCGGCGAGACGGCCAAGGTCGGCGACGACGTAACGCTCTACCACGGCGTGACGCTGGGCGGCACCTCGTGGAACAAGGGCAAGCGCCATCCGACGCTGGAAAACGGCGTCGTCATCGGGGCCGGAGCCAAAGTGCTGGGGCCGATCACGGTCGGCGCGGGGGCGCGGGTCGGCTCCAACGCCGTCGTCACCAAGCCGGTGCCCGCCGGGGCCACCGCCGTCGGCAATCCGGCCCGCCTCGTCGACCATTCGGAAGCCGGGCGGCAACGCGCGGCGCAGGCCGAGAAAATGGGCTTTTCCGCCTATGCCGTCGATGGCGACCAGGGCGATCCGCTGGTCAAGGCCATTCACGGCCTGCTCGACCACGCGGCGGAAACCGACCGGCGGCTGGAATCGCTCCTGCGCGAACTCAAGGCCCAGGGCGTCGAGTACGACAAGGATGTGCAGGCCGCCGACGATTTCGATCCGCACTACCTGGGCAGAATAGTTGACTGATTTTGTCTGACTTGTGTATAGTTGACAGAATTACTAGGTTATTGACCGGAGCACACCATGCGTTTGACCACTAAAGGCCGTTTTGCCGTGACCGCCATGATGGATATTGCCCTGCGCGACGCGGCCGGGCCGGTTTCCCTGGCGAGTGTCAGCGAACGGCAGAAAATTTCGCTGTCCTATCTCGAACAATTATTCGGCAAGCTGCGCCGCGTCAATCTGGTCGACAGCATGCGCGGCCCCGGCGGCGGCTACTCCATCGCCCAGCCGCTCAATCAAGTGACCATCGCCGACATCGTCCACGCCGTCGACGAGCGGCTCGACGCGACGCAATGCAGTGGCCGCGAGGATTGCCAGGGCGAACACCGCTGCATGACGCACGAGCTATGGACGACGCTCAATGCCAAAATGTTTGAATACCTGGCCTCGGTCACGCTCGGCGAACTGGTCGAGCAGCAAAGGCAGAAACTGGCCGTCCAACCCGTGCCGGTGGCGATCCGGGACAAGCGGCCACGCCGCCGCAACAGCCGGGAAAAGGCCGTAGCGGCTGCCTGAAAACAGCCACCCGAAAACCATGTTCCAGCCCGTCTACCTCGACCACAACGCCACCACACCGCTGGCCCCGGCGGTGCTCGCGGCCATGCTGCCGTGGCTGGAAAACCTCTGCGGCAACCCGTCTTCCCGCCACGAATACGGGCGGCGGGCGCGGCAGGCGGTTGATGAAGCGCGGCAGCAGGTGGCGGCGGCGCTCGGCGCGCATCCGACCGAGGTCATTTTCACCAGCGGCGGCAGCGAGGCCAACAATCTTTTCATCAAGGGCGCGGCGGCTTGCCGCCAGGCGGGGCTGATCGCCGTCAGCGCCGTCGAGCATCCTTCTGTGCTGGAAGCGGCGGCGCAACTGACGACGCGGGGCTGGAGGCTTTGCCCGATCGGCGTCGACGAGGCCGGGCGCATCGCCGCCGCTGATTACCAGCGCCTCCTGCAAGAAAAACCGGCCCTGATCTCGGTCATGGCCGCCAACAACGAAACCGGCGTCATCCATGACATCGCGGCGCTAGCCAGCGCCGCCCGCGCCGTCCACGCCACTTTCCACAGCGACGTCGTGCAGGCTTTCGGCAAGCTGCCGCTGGATTTTCGCGCCCTGAACGCCGCCGGTGTGCACGCCCTGAGCGTTGCCGCGCACAAAATCAACGGCCCCAAAGGCGCGGCGGCGCTGATCGTCGACAAGCGCCTCGAGTTACAGCCGCAGATTACCGGCGGCGGCCATGAGCGGGGTCTCCGTTCAGGCACCGAAAACCTCCCGGCCATTGTCGGTTTTGGCGTTGCCGCCGAACTGGCGGCGCAAAACCTCAGCGCGCAGGCGGCCCGGCTGCGCGGCTTGCGGCAGCGTCTGGAATCCGGCCTTGCCGCTCTGGGCGCGCATCTTTTCGCCGTCGACGCCGAGCGTTTGCCGAACACGGTTTATTTCGCTTTCGCCAACATCGACGGCGAAACCCTGGTCGGCCAACTCGACCGCGCCGGTTACGCCGTCGCCAGCGGCGCCGCCTGTTCCAGCGCCAACCCGGAGCCGTCGCACGTCCTGCGGGCAATGGGCGTCGCCCCGGAACTGGCCCGTGGCGCGGTGCGGTTGAGCCTCGGCGCGGACAATGAGGCCGCGCAGATCGACCCTTTCCTCAACACCGTGCAAGCGACCGTCGGACGCCTGCGCGGACTGACGGCAATAGCCGCCTGAATCCCGGCGATTAACGCAACGAGAACAACGATGAAACTCCCCATTTACCTCGATTATTCCGCCACGACCCCGGTCGACCCGCGTGTTGCCGACAAGATGATTCCCTATCTCTGCGACCTCTACGGCAACCCCGCCTCGCGTTCGCACAGTTTCGGCTGGGTTGCCGATACGGCGGTGGAAGAAGCGCGCGAGCAGGTCGCGGCGCTGGTCAATGCCGACCCGAAAGAGATCGTCTGGACTTCCGGCGCCACCGAATCGAACAACCTCGCCATCAAGGGCGCGGCCCATTTTTACGCGGCCAGCAAGGGCAAGCACCTGATCACCGTCAAAACCGAGCACAAGGCCGTGCTCGACACCGTGCGCGAACTGGAACGCCAGGGGTTTGAAGCGACTTACCTCGACGTTCAGGAAAACGGCCTGATTGACCTCGATGCCTTCAAGGCGGCGATCCGCCCCGATACGGCCCTGGCTTCGGTGATGCTGGTCAATAACGAAATCGGCGTCATTCAGCCAATCGCCGAACTGGGCGAAATCTGCCGCGAGAAAGGCGTCATCTTCCACGTCGACGCGGCGCAAGCGACCGGCAAGGTAGCGATTGATCTGGCCAGCCTCAAGGTCGACCTGATGAGCTTCTGCGCCCACAAAACCTACGGCCCCAAGGGCATCGGCGCTTTATACGTGCGCCGCAAACCGCGCGTCCGCCTGGAAGCGCAGATGCACGGCGGCGGTCACGAGCGCGGCTTCCGCTCCGGCACGCTGCCGACGCACCAGATCGTCGGCATGGGCGAAGCCTTCCGCCTGGCGCGGGAGGAAATGATTGAAGAAAACAAAAAAATCATCAAGTTACGAGATAAACTTCTCAAAGGACTTGAAGGTATTGCAGCAACCTGCATCAACGGCGACATGACGCATCGCGTGCCGCACAACCTCAATATCAGCTTTGCCTATGTCGAAGGCGAGTCGATGATGATGGCGATCAAAGACCTCGCCGTCTCCTCCGGCTCCGCCTGCACCTCGGCCAGCCTCGAACCTTCCTACGTCCTGCGGGCGCTTGGCCGCGAAGACGAACTGGCCCACAGTTCGATCCGTTTCAGCATCGGACGGTTCACGACGGAAGAAGAAATAGACTATGCAATCAAACTGTTGCACGAAAAAATTAAGAAACTACGCGAACTGTCGCCGCTGTGGGAGATGGTGCAGGAAGGGGTAGATTTGAGTACGGTGCAGTGGGCGGCGCATTGAGGGGTTGGGGGTAACAATGCATCCCGTCTCCGCATCAAAGCCTGCTGATCGGCTAGTCGCAATTTTTGCCGCTGTCGTTGGATTCTTTTTCGTTGCTTGGGCTGTTTTCCTTACCTTCGCTGATTTCGCTCACGCCTTTACTAGAAATAGGTCGGACGCCATCGGCAGCGCGCTACTCATGGTCGGGTGGGTCACTTTGCCTTACATCGTCTTGGCGTGGTGTGCGCTACGCATCAGTACCGATTGGTTCTCGCGAACATTGCTGGTGTCCGCCGTCTGTGGTTGTGCCGTATTGGGCATATCGGAGTTCGCCGATGGTAACTCGGCGTTGGTCGTAGTGCCCCTATTTCAGCTTGTCTGTACTGCGTTTGTATTGGTACTGGTTCGGGGATACGAGAGCGGACCTGAGGGACGATGGGGAAAGTAAACTTCAATTTAGGAGAAATTACATGAGCTACAGCATCAAAGTCATCGACCATTATGAGAATCCCCGCAACGTCGGTTCCTTCGCCAAGGAGGATGACGGCGTCGGCACCGGCATGGTCGGCGCGCCCGCCTGCGGCGATGTGATGAAATTGCAGATCAAGGTGAATAAATCCGGCGTCATCGAGGATGCCCGGTTCAAGACCTATGGCTGCGGTTCGGCGATTGCTTCGTCGTCGCTGGTGACGGAGTGGGTCAAGGGCAAGACGGTCGATCAGGCGATGGCGATCAAGAATACCGAGATCGCCGAGGAACTGGCGCTGCCGCCGGTGAAAATCCACTGTTCGATTCTGGCCGAGGACGCCATCAAGGCCGCTGTGGCCGATTACAAGAAAAAGCATGGAGAATGAAGATGGGCATTACCCTGACTGACAAAGCGGTAAAACACGTCAATAATTTTCTCGCCAAGCGCGGCAAGGGCATCGGGCTACGCCTCGGCGTGCGGACTTCCGGCTGTTCCGGCATGGCTTACAAGCTGGAATTTGTCGATGAAATCAATGCCGATGATCTGGTGTTTGATAGCGCCGGGGTCAAGGTGGTGGTTGACGCCAAAAGCCTGCCTTACCTCGACGGCATGGAACTGGATTTTGCCCGCGAGGGGTTGAACGAGGGTTTCAAGTTCAATAACCCGAATGTCAAGGATCAGTGCGGTTGTGGAGAGTCCTTCAACGTCTGATGAACAGGGAGCAGGCTCGGCGGGGCGTCGTTGAACCCCGCTTGCCCTGTCTGCGCGGGGTTCACCTGGCCTCGCCTTCGCTTTTCCGTTTGTCGCATTCTGACGTACTGTTTTTGAGGTTGACTGTTGGATCTGACCGCCGATTTTTTCTCCCTGTTTGATCTGCCGCGCGCCTTCCGCTTGAATGTGCCGGAACTCGACTCGCGGTTCCGCGATGTGCAGGGGCGGGTGCATCCCGACCGCTTCGCCAGCGCGTCGGAGCATGAGCGGCGTTTGTCGATGCAATGGGCGACGCGGGCCAATGAAGCCTATCAGACGCTGAAAAAACCGCTGACGCGGGCGCGTTATCTGCTGGAACTCAATGGCGGCGATGTCGAGGCCGAGAACAACACGGCCATGTCCGCCGATTTTTTGCTGGCGCAGATGGAATGGCGCGAGGCGGTGATGGAAGCCCGCGCCGGTGGCGACCATCACGAACTGGAGCGCCTCTACAACCGGCTCTCCGGCGACATGGCCGGGCGTTATAAGGAAGTCGGGCGTTTGCTCGACGACGAAAAGGATTTTACGCAGGCCGCCGACCGGGTGCGCCGCCTGATGTTTCTCGAAAAATTGTTGTCTGAAATCGACGATGCCCTGGCATCGCTGGAAGATTAAACATGGCCCTGTTCCAAATCGCCGAACCCGGTGAGTCCGCCGCGCCGCACGAGCACAAGCTGGCGATCGGCATCGACCTCGGCACCACCAATTCGCTGGTCGCCACCGTCAGGAGCGGTCTTGCCGTCTGCCTCAACGATCAGCGCGGGCGCTCCTTGCTGCCTTCGGTTGTCCGCTACCACGCCGATGGTTCGGTCGAAGTCGGCTTTGACGCGCAGAAAAATCAGGCGGTCAATCCGCGCCATACCATCGTCTCGGTCAAGCGCCTGATGGGCCGCGAGGAGAAGGACATCGCCCACATCGAAGCCATGCCTTACGAGTTTGTCGAAGCGTCGGGCATGGTCAAGCTGCGCACGCCAGCGGGCGTCAAAAGCCCGGTGGAAATTTCGGCGGAAGTGCTCCGGGCGCTGAAAAACCGCGCCGTTGCGGCTTTGGGCGGCGAACTGGTGGGCGCGGTCATCACCGTCCCCGCCTATTTTGACGACGCCCAGCGCCAGGCGACCAAGGACGCCGCCCGCCTCGCCGGCTTGAACGTGCTCCGCCTCCTGAACGAGCCGACCGCCGCCGCCATCGCCTATGGCCTCGACAATGCCGCCGAAGGCGTCTATGCGGTGTATGACCTGGGCGGCGGCACCTTCGATATTTCCATCCTCAAGCTGACCCGGGGCGTTTTTGAAGTGCTGGCGACCGGCGGCGATTCGGCCCTGGGCGGCGATGATTTCGACCACCGCATCTATTGCTGGGTGGTCGAAGAGGCCCGCTTGCAGCCCCTGCGGCCGGAGGATACCCGGCTCCTGATGATGTGCTGCCGTGAGGCCAAGGAATTTCTGACGCACAACCCGGAAGCGCGGATCACCGCCCGCCTGTCGACCAGCGAAATGGTCGATTTGAAGCTCGATGTCGCCACCTTTGCCGCGATTACCCAGACCCTCGTCTCAAAAACCCTGCAACCCGTCAAACGGGCGCTGCGCGACGCCGGGCTGCGGCCCGATGATGTCAAGGGCGTGGTCATGGTCGGCGGCGCGACGCGGATGCCGCAAATCCAGAAAGCCGTCGGCGATTTCTTTGCCCGGGAGCCATTGACCAATCTCGACCCGGACAAAGTCGTCGCCCTTGGCGCGGCGACCCAGGCCAACCTCCTGGCGGGCAACAAAACCGGCAAGGACGACTGGCTGCTGCTCGATGTCATCCCGCTCTCGCTCGGTCTGGAGACGATGGGCGGCCTGACCGAAAAAGTCATCCCGCGCAACGCCACCATTCCCACCGCCCGCGCCCAGGAATTCACCACCTTCAAGGATGGCCAGACGGCGATGTCGATCCACGTCGTTCAGGGCGAGCGCGAGATGGTCGCCGACTGCCGCTCGCTTGCCCGCTTCGAGTTGCGCGGCATTCCGCCGATGGTGGCGGGCGCGGCGCGCGTCCGGGTGACTTTTCAGGTCGATGCCGACGGCCTCTTGTCCGTTTCCGCCCGCGAGCAGACCACCGGCGTCGAAGCCAGCGTCACCGTCAAACCCTCCTACGGCCTCGCCGACGACGAAATCACCCGCATCTTGCAGGATTCGCTGGCCCACGCCAAAGACGACGCCATGACCCGCGCGCTACGCGAAAGCCAGGTCGAAGCCCGGCGCCTGATTGAAGCGACCGAAGCGGCGCTCGCTGAGGACGCGCATCTGCTCAAGGCCGAAGAAACAGCCGCCATCACCGCCGCCATCGCCAAACTGCGCGCCGCGGCGGCGGGCGATAATCGCCGCCAGATCAACATGGCGATGGACGATCTGGCGTTCGAAACTCAGGAATTCGCCCATCGCCGGATGGATCAAAGCATCAAAAAAGTGCTCGCGGGCCGCAAGGTCGATGAGATCAGGATGGGAGAAAAAGAATGACGCAACTGACCGTATTACCGCATCTCGACATCTGCCCCGAAGGCGCGGTGATCGAGGCCGACGAAGGCAAATCGATCTGCCTCAACCTGCTGGAAAAAGGCATCGACCTCGACCATGCCTGCGAAATGTCCTGCGCCTGCACCACCTGCCACGTCATCGTCCGCGAAGGCTTCAACACCCTCAACCCGGCGGAAGAAGAAGAAGAAGACCTGCTCGACAAAGCCTGGGGGCTGGAAGCCAACTCCCGCCTCGGCTGTCAGGCCATCGTCGGCAAAACCCCGCTGGTCGTCGAAATCCCCCGCTACAACCTCAACATGGCGAAGGAAGGGCATAAAAAATGAAGTGGACCGACATCAACGACATCGCCATCGAACTCGCCGACGCCCATCCCGACGACAACCCGCTGACCATCAATTTCGTCGACCTGCGCGACCGGGTCATGGCGCTGCCCGGCTTCGCCGACGACCCCAAACACTGCGGCGAAAAAATTCTGGAAGCTATTCAGCAGGCATGGATCGACGAGGTTTCTTAAAGCGGTTTATTCGCTTGCGACAGAGACAGAATCTTCACAACGAGCGCCGTGCGGTCATCCCCCTTGTGGGAGAGAGAAAGAGGGGGGAGGGGGCGGAATCTGCGCTCCCCAACAAACATCCCTTCATTCCATTTTCAGATCAAGCGAGTACGCGAAGATGAAGCACAGACAGTGCTGTGGCTTAGGCAAGAAGTCGATAAAGTAATCCTTTGATCTGGAAATGGAATCAGCCGCCTCGCGGCGGCTCCCCTCTCCCCCAACCCCTATCCCACAAGGAGAGGTAAGGGTTTGAACGAAAACCGCACCTACAGGCCGTAACGCTCGATCAGATCGAAATGCGGCTGGACGGCCTCGCCGCAGGCTTCGGCGAGGCGCGGCCAGCACCAGCGATGGGGCCAGTCGCGGCAGGCTTCGGCGAGGAAGTCGTTGAGTTCGCGCGGCGGCTGCCCTTCGGGCTGGGCGATCAGGAAGAAGATGCCGGGCAGATCGGTTGCGCCGCTTTCTTTGTCCTGCAAGCGGTATTCATCACTGCTGCGCACCCAGATGCGCCAGCCGCGCCCGGCGGCGCGGTCGCGCAAGGCGTCGAAGATTTCGTCGCCGGGGTAGACGCCGTCAACCGTCCAGCTTGCGGCAAAGCCGCCAGCCTCAAGCCGGTGCACGAGGCCGTAGGTCGGGGTGAAATTTTTGCGCTCCTCCTCGTCTTCGGGCACGGGGTAGAGCGGCGTTGCGTCAAAAACGACCCAGTCGCTGAAGTGCTGCGACAGGTTGTCCGGCGCGAGTTCCTGAATGCGCGCTGTCACCGGGCCGGTGCGGGTGGCGTAGTAGTCGCGCTCCTCGCCATCTTCCTGATAGCGGATGATGACCCAGCCGCGGTTTTCTTCAATCGGCGCGTCTTCCGGCGCTGCTTCGAGATCAAGCTCCAGCCTGCGGGCGCTCTGCCGCACAGCGGCCCAATCACCGGCGGCGCTGGCGGCGGTCATGTGATCCCAGAGCAGATTGTTGGGGTTTTCGCTCTTTTCGCTTAGCGCCAAAAAGACATCTGCCGCTTCGGCAAAGCGTTCCTGCGCCATCAGCGCCTGCGCCAGTATCTGTTGCGCGCCGTAAGAAGTCGGCGAAATGGCGAGCAATTCGCGGCAGAGCTTTTCCGCTTCCCGCCAGTCGCCGAGTTGTCTGGCGCATCTGATTTCGCACCAGAGCGCGGTGACTGGCGCGCCGCTGCGGTAAAAATCCGCCAGCCGCCGCGCCTCCTCAATGCGGCCCCCGGCCAGCAACATATCGAGCAATGGATAGGCGCTGGCGCGTTCCTCGCCGCCGTGCGCCCGCACGTCTTCCCACAGCAGCGCGATCGCTTCGTCGGTAGCGGCGCAGGCGCGCAAGGCCGAGGCGGCCATGTCGCGCAGGTCGGCATCGTCGGGACGCTGGGCGACGGCTTCTAGCAGCCATTCGACTTCCTGTTCGGGATTGCGCGGCTGATCTTCGTTTTGCTTATCCAGCCAGGCCAGCAATTCCCCGGCTGGCGCGGGCAAGGGCGATGCCGTCGGGGCGGCGTCGATCCGCGCCGCCAGCGCCGCCAGTTGCGCGTTGGCGCCGTGATCCTGGCGTAATTGCGGCAGATGCTGCTGCGCCAGCTTCAGTTGGCGGCGGGCGCTCCAGGTCGATCCGCGCGCCAGCGCCAGCGGGATGCCGAGCGCGGCGGCGTCGATGACCACCCGGTGAGCGCCGACGCGCGAATAATGTTCGAGCGATTGCTGGACCTGGCGGCCAAACTGCCATGTATTGCCAGCAGGCTCGCGGTGCAGCAAAAGCGCCGCCGTGCGTAGCCAGTCCATCCGGTGGAACGGCGCGATCTCGTCAAAAGGCAGGAGACTTTCCTGGGCTTCGGCGTCACGCCCCAGTTGCGCCAGAGCCAGGGCTTTTTTCAACTGGCGCGGCTGGCTCCACTGCCGGTATTCGAAACCGTTTTCTGCGGCGGTCGACTCCATTTTCCGGATCAGTTCCAGCGCCTCCTCGTTGCGCTTCATGTCGAGCAAAACGGTGACGCGCATCTCCCGCATACTCTCGAAAATATCCTCGCCAGCGGCGGCGGCCGCCTTTTCCTGGGCATCGAGCCAGGCCAGCGCGGCATCGCAGCGGCCCGCGTCAGCCAGCGCCTCGGCTTTTTCGTTGCTCAAACACTGAAAGCAGGCCCAGCTTGGATCGATGCGGACCAGGGTTTCATCGCACACCGCGATCCGCTCGGCGCTCCAGCCGGGGCCATCGACGTTGGCATAGCAGGCGGCCAGATCCTGCGTCGCGCAGACCGATTGCGGGCAGGCCATCGTCTCCTTGCGGTGCGCGAATTCAAAGAACGACACCGCGTCGGCCAGCGCCGCTTCGCCTTCATTGCGGCCGCTCAGGCGATTGCGCATGTCCCAGTGCCGGGCAAAAACGTCGAGCCAGGGATTGTCCAGCGTTTTGGCCAGTGCTCTGATTTCCGGCACCAGCGCCTCAGCGCGCTCGATTTCCAGATCGCAGACCAGATCGGTCAGCTTTTCTATGGCTTCGGCGCTGGCGCCGTGACCGGACTCCTGCAAGTCCTCTTGCAGTTGGGTGACCCATTTCCAGATGTCCATTTGGCAATTCTCCCTGTTATTTCAGTAGTTTGGCAGCAGCAAGTGTTGGACCGACTCAGCCAGATCGAGCAGCGCCTGATGCAATTGCGGCTTGCCTTTTCCCTGTCCCTGACCGGCGATGATGATCTTGAAGCTTTTCAGGAGCCGTGCGGCGTGAGCCGTGTGCGGATTATGTTGACGCCGGGCGTGCAGCAGAGATTGCACAGCCGGATTGTCGAGATTGAGATAAAGGCGGCTCAGATGTTCACCGTCGATTTTCGCGGTGAACTGCCGGGCCAGGCGTAAAGCCGCCGTGGACATGCGTTTGTCGTTTTCGTCTTGTTCCAGCCGCTGCTTGAGTTCGGCCTCGCGGTCGGGGACGACGACCAGCGGCAACGCCTCTGGATTGAAACGCGCTGCGACCAGTTTTTCGCCATCGGCCAGATGCTCGGTCAGCCAGGCATGATCGTCTGCGGCCAATTGATCAAGGCGGAATAACTGGCGATTACCCTGTTCCGTGCCCAGTTCGACCAGACGCAAGCCTTTGGCTTGCGTCCAGCGGCGCAAAAAGGGCAGCACCGCGTAGCGGTTGCCAAGCGCCACGGCAATGCCCATGGCGCGGAACAGCATGGTTTCAAAACCGCTGTCATCGTCGAGGATGACATGCGCCGCGCCGCGCGTGGTCAACTCGCGCGCCAGTAAATCGCCCTGCGAGGAAGGAATGCGCACACTGTCGAGCAACAGCGTGAACAAACGCTCATCGCACAAGGCCGCGCCGAGCAGGGCTTCGTTATGTCGCGCCAGAATGCGCCGCCAGGCTTCAGGCTGGTGTTCGGCGACATGCGCCAAACCTTCGATCAGCGATTCGCTGAGGGCATGCTGGATGGCGGCGTAGTGGGCATCACGCTGCAAATCCTCGCGGCTGGCGGTCGGCGTCAGGCGATCGGATTCGATCACCCCGCCGACAAAACCGGCCCAGGAAGGCAAGAGATCGCGGGCGTCATCATCGAGCAACATGCCGCGCAGAAAAACTGAAAGATTACGGTTGTCGCTGGTGCCGTAAGTGCCGCCATCCTGTACCCAGAGGAGACCGCGCGCATCGCTGGAAGAATCGGGCCTGACCGGCAGACAGCAGAGCGGCGTGAAGTCATGTTCAAAACGCGCGGCGAATTCCAGGTCGCGTTTGCGCGCCAGGAGCGGATGCAGCGCAACCGAGTTCTCCATGCGCCACGGCGGCGGCTCCGGGTTGAGGGCTTCTGGCTCGTCATTGATGTAAACCGGCTCGCGCAAGAGCGCACAGTATCGGCCCAGCACCCCATGCAGGCGCGCCGCCGAGGCCAGGGCGCGAAATTCATCCTGCAATTCGAGAATCACCTCGGTGCCGACAGGCCGCGCCGCGATTGGCGTTACCGAATACTGCTCGGCATTGCTCGAGACATAGCAGAAACCCTGCTCAGGCGTCTGGTACGACGTGGTGCGCACGCTGACGCGCTTGGCCAGCACAAAGGCCGAGAGAAAACCCAGGCCGAACATGCCGATCAGGCCGCTGTCCTCATGGCCCGACTGACGCAAGGCGCGGGTGTAGCCGACGCCGACCGTGGCCAGATAGAGATGAATTTCGTCCTCGGTCAGACCCGCGCCGGTATCAATGATGCGGATGCTGTGGCTGTCCGGATCGCCGCGCACCTCGATGCGCGCCGCTTCTGTCCACTGCGGCTGCTCCAGTCGGCGGCGCACGATGGAGTCGTGCGCGTTCTGCGCCAGTTCGCGCAAGGCCACCATCGGCGTTGAATACAGATGCTTGCCGAGCACCGTCATCACGCCTTGCAGATCGACGCCGGCGCGGCGGATCTGGCTGGTGTTTTCGCTGGCGGCGGGTTGAAGAATCGCTTCCTGAATGGTCATGGGAACTCAAAGTACAAGACAAAACGCCAGAGGATACCTGACTATGGGTATACTGCTCGACCCGTCAGGCATGACGAATTCCGCAATCATCTGAAACGGCAAGACGACCATGGATAATCCTCAATCCTCAAATCAAACCTCCGGCTGGGAGCGTCAGACGCTCGAAAAGCTGGCCTTTGCCGCCTTGCAGGAACAACGGGCGCGACGGCGCTGGGGGATTTTTTTCAAGCTGCTCGGCTTTGCCTATTTTGCCTTCATCCTGCTCGCCCTCATTGACTGGGGCAGCGACGCCGGTCAGAACGAGCGCCATACCGCGCTTGTCAATCTCAACGGCGTGATCCAGGCCAAGGGCGAAGCCAATGCCGAAAATATCGTCGCCGCACTGGATAACGCCTTTGAAGCCAAACAGGCGGCGGGCGTCATTCTGCGCATCAACAGCCCCGGCGGCAGTCCGGTGCAGGCTGGCATCGTCCATGACGAAATCAAGCGCCTGCGCGCCAAATACCCGGACAAGCCGCTGTACGTCGTGGTCGAGGATATGTGCGCTTCCGGCGGCTATTACGTGGCGGCGGCGGCGGACAAAATCTATGTGGACAAGGCCAGCCTGGTCGGCTCCATCGGCGTCCTGATGGATGGTTTCGGCTTTACCGGGACGATGGAAAAACTCGGCGTCGAGCGACGGCTCCTGACGGCGGGGGAGAACAAGGGTTTTCTCGATCCCTTCTCGCCGCAGGAAGACAAACAACGCGAATACGCCCAACGCCTCCTCGATGACATCCACCAGCAGTTCATCGACGTGGTCAAGGCCGGACGCGGCGAGCGCCTCAAGGCATCGCCGGAAACCTTCTCCGGTCTGGTCTGGACCGGCAAAGAGAGCATCGAACTCGGTCTGGCCGATGGCTTCGGCAGCGTCGACTCGGTGGCGCGCGATGTCATTCAGGCCGAAAAAGTGCTCGATTACTCGGTCAAGGACAATCTCGCCGAACGCTTCGCCAAGCGTTTCGCCGCCACCACCTTCGCCGGTTTCCGGGACGGCTTTTTCGATTCGGCGGCCCACGCGCCAGCCTTGCGCTGACGGTTGTTACGCAACGTCAGGCCAGCAGCAGAAACACCGTCGGACGCCGCTCAAGATCGGGCGGCGTTTCTTTTTGCCATTGGCGGATACGGCGCGTGCGCACCGATTCGTCGGGCAAGGTCAGGTCGGTGGCGAGGCACAGCCGGGTGTCGGGGCGGCAAGTCGCCAGAATGCTCTCGAACAGCGCCCGGTTACGGTAGGGCGTCTCAATGAACAACTGGGTCTGCTGGCGCTTTTGTGATTCCTTTTCCAGTTCCGCCAACGCCTTTCGCCGCTCAATTTCCCTGGCCGGAAGATAGCCGTGGAAGGCAAAACACTGACCGTTCAAACCCGAAGCCATGAGCGCCAGCAACAGGGAGGAAGGGCCGACCAGCGGCGCAACGCGGATATTCTCCGCCTGCGCCAGCGCCACCAGCGCCGCGCCGGGATCAGCGACGGCCGGGCAACCGGCTTCCGACAACAGGCCGACATCATGCCCGGCCAGAAGCGGCGCGAGCAGACGCGCGATGTCGCCGCCAGGGGTATGTTCGTTGAGTTCTTCGAGATGCAGCGCCTGTAACGGCTGCTCAGTACCAACGGCCTTGAGAAAGGCGCGGGCGCTTTTCGCCTGCTCAACAACAAAATGCCGCAAGGGCCGGATGACCGCCAGCACATCGGCAGGCAGACAAGCCGCCGGAGCCGCCGGGCCGAGCGGAACGGGGATGAGGTAGAGCGTGCCGCTCATGGTTTGCGTTGTATCGTGAGCAGAGAAAGCTGCTGAAGCTCGAATTTTGGCTCAACGAGTTGTTCTACCGTGATGATGTCCGTGGTTTCAGGATTCGTACTCTGGTCGCCTTCCCAGCAGGTGAATAGTTGTACTTGAGCGCCCTCCCGGACGACAGGGGACAGAACTTCGGCAAGTGAGCGGTAATTCTGTTGGCATTGCTCCAGTTCTTGACTGTCTCTCCCATCTTTGGAAAAACCACAACCGCAGCCTTCGTGAGAACCAGCGTAGTAAACATGGGCGAGGCGAAATTGTCTGCGCACTTTTTCTGACAGCGGCACGGATTCAAGGTAAAAGGCAGGAGCGTGCTTACTGCTTTCCGGCAATGGAACGTCGCTGGCGACATAGACGGCAAGACACATATTCCGCTCCTATGGCTTAACCCGGAATCGCCACGCCCTGCCGCCGCAGCATGGCGCACAGGGCGATCAGCGGCAGGCCGACGAGGGCGTTCGGGTCGTCGCCGCGCAGGCTTTGCAGCAATGCAATGCCCAGCCCTTCCGACCTGGCCGAACCGGCGCAGTCGTAGGCCGGTTCGCGGCGCAGGTAATTGTCGATTTCGCTGTCGTTCAAGTGGCGGAAAGTCACCAGCGTCGGCACGCCGCGCACATCGGCTTCGCCCGTGCGGGCGTTGTAGAGGCAAAGGCCGGTGAAGAAATTGACCGTCTGCCCGGACAGCGCCCGCAGTTGCTCGACGGCGCGGGCATGATCGCCCGGTTTGCCATAGATTTTGCCAGCGGCGACAGCAACCTGATCGCTGCCGATAATCAAGGCCGCCGGGTGCTCGTCGGCAACAGCGCGAGCCTTGGCCTCGGCCAGCCGCAGGGCCAGAGCTTCGGGCGTCTCGTTGGGTAGCGGCGTCTCGTCGGCACGCGGATTGGCAACAGTAAACGGCAAGCCCAGCCGGGCCAGCAGTTCGCGGCGATAGGGCGAAGTCGAGGCGAGGATCAAGGGTTGCATGATGGAACCGCTATTCTTCTATGCACTCTTTGATGTCACGCCAGTATTTCCACGTCGGATCTCTGTCGTGAAAAATCTGGATTGGGAACCGTGGTTTGTCGGCGAGCAGTTGGTTCAGATGTTCCATAAATCTGTTGTAGTCGCGTGTGTAGTAGCACCATTCACAAATACCACCGCCTTTGATGACATGGACAAGAACGCTGTTCAAGCTCAACTCCAAGGGATCAAGATGTTCTCCAAAAACGGACAACTGGCTTCGTATCTCTTTCGTTGGCGGCCCTTCTTCCGCGTATCGCCACTCGACCACGACAGATGTTGCAAAATCTCTCGTACTTATCCCCTGTGGAACGGCTTCGCGCACTTGCCAGGATTTGATTCCGTCGTCTTCTTCAGTAAAAACCAGCCTCCAGTCGTCCCGCTTTTCTTCGGCAAGCTCAGTCTGAACAGAAGTGCAAGAGTCGGCGTGTCTCATCAGAGCGTGCTCCTCTGCGAATAGCTATAGGTGGTCAAAGCGCCTTGCACGATGAGCCAAATCCGCCCGCAGGCGGCAAGCTGGAAGCTGGCATTAGGAGAGTGATGCGATTGCGTCCCTGCCCAAATCGCGGCATTGGCGGGGGCTAATGAAAAACCAATCGAGGCGATGCCAAAACGCGAACGGTAGGAGAGTACAGCCCAACTGGCAGGGTCAGCGTGCATCCATGCGGCGCAACCAAGTAAAATCAGTCCGGAAACCACGGCAGCAAGTATTTTCATGTATGACCTATATAGACCCGGCAGCAAGCACTTTGCTTTGACTTGGCAAGCCAAAAATAATAACATCGCCCGCTTTTGTCGTCACAGTTACCGATTGAAAAGGATCAACAACCCCATCGCCTTTGCCCGCGATTTGCGCGTTCTTGCGGGGCAGCTGGAGGTCGTCCAACTGGAGCGTCTGCATGATCTGCTGACCGACGTCAGCGGGGCGCTTGACTGGCGTCTGGCCGGGGAGCGGGGGCGGCGCGGGGAGCCGTTGCTGCGGCTGACGGTTGAGGGCGGCTTGCTGCTGGCTTGTCAGCGTTGTCTGGGGGCCGTGCCGTTTGATCTCGACATCGACAGCCTGCTGGAGCTGGTTCCGGCGGGCGCTGAGTTGTCGCAGGAGGAGCTGGAAGACGATAGCCGGGATTTTCTGCCGGTGGCGCATGATCTCGATGTGGCCGAATTGGTCGAGGATGAAATTCTCCTCGCCCTGCCGGTGGCGCCGCGGCACGAAAAATGTGGTTTGCCGGGGGTTGCCGATGACGGCGGACGGATTCATCCTTTCGCTGCGCTGGCGGGCTTCAAGGGCAAACTGAACTGATTTTTATGGAGTAATACGACATGGCCGTTCAACAGAACAAAAAAACCCCATCCAAGCGCGGGATGCACCGCGCCCACGATTTTCTGACCGCGCCGCCGCTGGCTGTCGAGCCGACGACGGGCGAGACGCATCGGCGCCACCACATTTCGCCGAGCGGTTTTTACCGTGGCAAGAAAGTGACCAAGGGCAAGGGCGAATAAGGATTCTCCGGGAAAGGCGGGCGCCAGCGTGAGCGTTTTGCCTGATCGCTGCCGGTCTTTCCTTTTGCCATGACAACCCGTATTGCCATTGATTGCATGGGGGGTGACCACGGCCCGTCGGTGACGGTGCCGGCGGCGCTGCGTTTTCTCGAATCGCACCCGGCAGCCCATCTCGTTCTGGTCGGGCAGGAGGCGGCGGTGCGCCCCCTGCTTGGCGCGGCAGCCGGTAATCCCCGGCTGCGCGTCGTTCATGCCGCCGAAGTGGTCGGCATGGATGAATCGGTGGCGCTCGCCTTGCGCAACAAAAAAGATTCGTCAATGCGCGTCGCCATCAATCTGGTCAAGGCGGGCGAGGCCGACGCTTCGGTTTCGGCGGGCAATACCGGCGCTTTGATGGCGATTTCACGCTTTGTCCTGAAAATGCTGCCGGGTATCGACCGGCCCGCCATTTGCACGGCCCTGCCGACGGCAAAAGGCCATACGCACATGCTCGATCTGGGGGCCAATGTCGATTGCGAGCCGGAACATCTGCTCCAGTTCGGCATCATGGGGGCCATGCTGGTCGCGGCGATGGAGCACAAAGAGCGGCCCAGGGTCGGCATTCTCAACATCGGCGAGGAAGACATCAAGGGCAACGAGGTGGTCAAGGCCGCCGCTGACCTGCTGCGCGATTCGGGGCTGAATTTCATCGGCAATGTCGAAGGCGACGGTATTTATGAGGGCGAAGCCGATGTCATCGTTTGCGATGGTTTTGTCGGCAATGTGGTCTTGAAGGCTTCCGAAGGGCTGGCGCAGATGCTGGCCTCGGCGCTGAAAAGCGAATTCCGGCGCAATGGCTTGACCAAGCTGGCGGCGCTGATCGCCCTGCCGGTGCTCAACCGCTTCCGGCGGCGTTTCGATCATCGCCGCCACAATGGCGCGATTCTCCTCGGCCTCAAGGGTATTTCGGTCAAAAGCCACGGTTCGGCGGACGTGCTGGCCTTCACCCATGCCATTGCCCGCGCTTACGACGCCGCCGAAAACAAGGCGCTCGACCGCATTTCGGCGCGCATGGCGCAATCGGCCACGGTCACCGCCCGGCCAGAAGGGGCCGCCTGATGGCCGCCCGTGTTTTTGCCCGCGTTACCGGCACCGGCAGCTTCCTGCCGGGCAGCCCCGTCAGCAACGCCGATCTGGCGGCGCGGGGTATCGACACCAGCGATGAATGGATCGTCAGCCGCACCGGCATCCGCTGCCGCCACCTTGCCGCGCCGGAGGTGACCTCGAGCGATCTCGGCTTGATCGCTGCCCGGCGGGCGCTGGAAATGGCTGGTGTCGCCGCCGCCGATCTCGATTTGATTATCGTCGCCACGTCGACGCCGGATTTCATCTTTCCCAGCACCGCCTGTCTGATCCAGAGCCGCCTCGGCAACAGAGGGGCGGCGGCTTTTGACGTGCAGGCGGTGTGCAGCGGCTTTACCTATGCCCTTGGCGTCGCTGAAAAATTCATTGCTTCCGGTAGCCACAAAAAGGCGCTGGTGATTGGCGCCGAGGTGTTTTCGCGCATTCTCGACTGGCAGGATCGCGGCACCTGCGTGCTGTTTGGCGATGGCGCGGGCGCGGTGGTGCTGGAAGCCGCCGAACGGCCCGGCATTCTGGCTACCGCCCTCCATGCCGACGGCAGCCAGAGCGGGATTCTCAATGTGCCGGGGCAGCTTGCTGGTGGCCAGGCGACGGGTGACCCTTTTTTGCGCATGGATGGTCAGGCCGTCTTCAAGTTCGCCGTGCGCGTGCTGGCCGATGTCGCCGAAGAAGTCTGCGCCGCCGCGGGCGTCAACACAGCCGCTGTCGACTGGCTGATTCCGCACCAGGCCAATATCCGCATCATCGACGCCACCGGCAAAAAATTGGGCATTGAACGCGAGCGGGTGATCGTCACCGTCGACCGCCACGGCAACACCTCCGCCGCCTCGGTGCCGCTGGCCCTTGACGAAGCGGTGCGCGACGGACGCATCCGGCGCGGCCACAAGGCGTTGCTCGAAGGCGTTGGCGGCGGCTTTACCTGGGGCGCGGCCCTGCTCGAATTCTGAATCAGGAGCATTTGAACCATGTCCTTTGCTTTCGTATTCCCCGGCCAAGGCTCGCAAGGCGTTGGCATGATGGCCGCTTACGGCGACGCCGCCGTGGTGCGCGCTACCTTTGACGAGGCATCCGCCGTCCTGGGCGACGATCTGTGGGCGCTGGTCGCCGCTGGCCCGGCGGAGGCGCTGGCGCAGACGGTGAACACCCAGCCGGTCATGCTCGCCGCCGGCGTCGCCGTCTGGCGCTTGTGGCAAAAGCAAGGCGGGCGGACCCCGGCGGTTCTTGCCGGTCACAGCCTTGGCGAATATTCGGCGCTGGTCGCCGCTGGCGTGCTCGAACTCAAGGACGCCGCGCCGCTGGTGCGGCTCCGCGCCGCCGCGATGCAGGCGGCGGTGCCGCTCGGCACGGGCGCGATGGCCGCCATCCTCGGCCTCGATGACGCCGCGATTGCCGCCGCCTGCGCCGAAGCTGGGCAGGGCGAAGTCGTCGAACCGGTCAATTTCAACGCCAACGGCCAGACCGTGATTGCCGGTCACCAGGCCGCCGTCGAGCGGGCGATGGCGGCTTGCAAGGCGCGCGGCGCAAAAATGGCCAAAGCCCTGCCGGTGTCCGCGCCTTTCCATTCCTCGCTGATCCGTCCGGCAGCGGACAAACTGGCGGCGCGTCTGGCCGAACTCGATTTCAAAGCGCCGCGCATTCCGGTCATCAACAATGTCGATGTCGAGAGCGAAAGCGATCCGGCCCGCATCAAGGACGCCTTGGTGCGTCAGGCTTACCACCCGGTGCGCTGGGTCGAAACCATACAAAAAATGGCGGTGCTGGGCGTCACCACCGTCGCCGAATGCGGCCCCGGCAAAGTCCTGGCGGGCTTGACCAAACGCTGCGCTGATGGCCTCAGCGGCGTGGCGCTGGCCGATGCCGCCGCCATTGACGCCAACCTCGGTCTGGAGTGAGCCATGCTGACTGACAAAATTGCTCTCGTCACCGGCGCGACGCGCGGTATTGGCCGCGCCATTGCGCTGGAACTTGTCCGCCAGGGGGCGACGGTCATCGGCACGGCGACCAGTCAGGCGGGCGCGGACCAGATCGCCGCCTATCTCGCCGCAGCTCAGGGCAAAGGCAAGGGCATCGTCCTCGACGTGACCGACGCCGCCCAAACCGACGCCGCGCTCGCCGAGTTGAACAAAGAATTCGGCGGCATCGGCATTCTCGTCAACAACGCCGGCATCACCCGCGACAATCTCGCCCTGCGCATGAGCGAGGACGAGTGGGACGCCGTCATCGACACCAACCTGAAAGCCGTTTTCCGCCTCTCGCGCAGCCTCATGCGCGGCATGATGAAGGCGCGTTTTGGCCGCATCGTCAATATTTCCTCGGTCGTCGGCTACTCCGGCAATGCCGGGCAGGCCAATTACTGCGCCGCCAAGGCGGGCGTCGCTGGCCTTTCCCGCGCCCTGGCCCGCGAACTGGGCAGCCGCAACATCACCGTCAATTGCGTCGCGCCCGGCTTCATCGCCACCGACATGACCGAGGCTTTGAGCGAAGAACAGAAAACCGCCATGCTGGCGGCCATTCCGCTGGCCCGCGCCGGTACGCCGGAAGACGTGGCGGGCGCTGTCGGTTTTCTCGTCTCGCCCGCTGCCGCCTACATCACCGGAACCACGGTGCATGTCAATGGCGGCATGTTCATGGACTGATTTCACACCAAGCTGCCGCTTTTGGTAGAATCGCACTGTTTTTTTCGTACCCCTGAGGGGAAGGAGTCGTTTCAATGGATAACATCGTAGAGCGCGTCAAAAAGATCGTCGCCGAACAACTGGGTGTAAATGAGGCGGACATCAAGAATGAGTCCTCCTTTGTGGACGATCTGGGCGCGGATTCCCTGGACACGGTCGAACTGGTCATGGCGTTGGAGGAGGAGTTTGAATGCGAAATTCCCGACGACCAGGCGGAAAAGATCACCACGGTCCAGCAGGCTGTCGATTACATCCTCGCTAACAAGAAGTAAGCCCCGTTTTTGTTTTAACCAGACAAGGCCGGCCCTCATGGCCGGCCTTGCCGTATTTGCTTTCGGAGTGCATCTTGGCGCGTCGCAGAGTCGTCATCACCGGCCTGGGGCTGATTTCCCCGGTCGGCAACAACGTTGAGGAAGGCTGGCGGAACATCGTCGCTGGCGTTTCCGGCATTGCCCCCATTACCCGCTTCGACGCCGCAAACTTCCCGGTCAGATTCGCGGGCGAAGTCAAGAATTTCGACGTGACGCACTACATCTCGGCCAAAGACGCCCGGCGGATGGATCGCTTCATCCACTACGGCCTTGCCGCCGGTATAGAGGCCGTGCGCGACGCCGGGCTGGATCAGGAAGGAGCCGCTGATCCGGAGCGCGTCGGCGTCGCCATCGGCTCCGGCATCGGCGGTCTGCCGCTGATTGAAGAAACCAAGGACGAAATCAACGCCGCAGGCGTGCGCAAGGTTTCGCCCTTCTTCATCCCCGGCTCGATCATCAACATGGTTTCCGGCAATCTGGCGATTCAATACGGCTTCAAGGGGCCGAACATCACCATCGTCACGGCTTGCAGCACCGGCACCCATTCCATTGGCGACGCCGCGCGTCTCATCGAATACGGCGATGCCGACGTGATGATCGCCGGCGGCGCTGAATCGACCGTCTCGCCGCTCGGCATCGGCGGCTTCTGCGCCGCCCGCGCCCTGTCCACCCGCAACGACGACCCGGCCACCGCCAGCCGCCCGTGGGACAAAGACCGCGACGGCTTTGTCCTCGGCGAAGGCGCAGGCGTTCTGGCGCTGGAAGAATACGAACACGCCAAGGCGCGCGGCGCCAAAATCTACGCCGAAGTCGTCGGTTACGGCATGAGCGCCGACGCCCACCACATCACCGCGCCCAACATGGACGGCCCGCGCCGCTCAATGGTCAATGCCCTGAAAAACGCCGGGATTTCTCCCGCCGACGTGCACTACATCAACGCCCACGGCACTTCGACGCCGCTCGGCGATAAAAACGAATCGGACGCCATCAAAGCCGCCTTCGGCCCGGCGGCGCGCGATGTCGTCGTCAACTCGACCAAGTCGATGATCGGCCACCTGCTTGGCGGCGCTGGCGGCGTTGAATCCCTGATTACCGTGCTCGCCATCCATCACCAGATTTCACCGCCGACCATCAACATCTTCAATCAAGACCCCGAATGCGATCTCGATTACTGCGCCAACACCGCGCGGCCCATGAAGATCGAGTTCGCCCTCAAAAACAACTTCGGCTTCGGCGGCACCAACGGCTCGCTGGTTTTCAAGCGCATTTGATGCTGCCCCGCCCGGTCATCGAAAGGGCGCTTTCCTCCCTCCCCCCAGCCCCTCTCCCGCGAAGCAGGAGAGGCTTACTTGTCCCCCTCTCCCCTTGTGGGTGTTCAGACCGGCCACATCGTTGACACCTGTTCGGAGACATGGTGGACACTTATGGTAGGCATTTTGTTCGGAGAACGAGATGCCGTGGCAAGTGAGGTCTGTGATGGAGATGAGGAAAGAATTTGTACGTTTTGCTCTGCAAGCGGACGCCAAC
>JAITMS010000172.1 GCA_031277255.1 Azonexus sp. | reverse complement strand
GTCTTCTTGCGCAACCCTTCCAGCAGAGGCGCTATTTGTTCAAACTGCTCTCGACTGATGTCGCTGGGATACTTCTTTCTCATCCCCATAGTATCGGCTATGGGAAAGATTTTGAACAGACTCTTACACTCCCGTTCGGGCTGAGCTTTGCCTGCCATGAGCTTGTCGAATGGTCGAAGCCTGTTCTTTGCACCGCCCTTCGCCTGTCCTGAGCCTGTCGAAAGGACAGGCGAAGGGCGAACGGGTCATGGGTAAGCGATGTCAATAAATGAAGTGAAAATGCTCTAATTGACATAGCCGGTGTCAAATTCGACGATGATGTCGGCGACCAGACCGTTGCGCCCCATGATTTTGATGGCGCGGAGGGCCATGTTGGCGTAGGCGGGGCCATTCTTCCACCAGCCTTCGGAGGTAAACCAGGCCTTGGCGGGCGGGGAAACGAACATGACGCTGGCGCTGCGGCTGGTGACGGCGTTGCCGCCGCCGCCCGGCACGGTCAAATCAGCGCCATTGTCGCAATCCGCGCTGTTTGACGCGGCGGCGATACGCAAGGCCAGCGAACCCTGGCTAAAGGCGACGCAGACCATGCGGCGATGACTGACGGCTGTTTTTTGCGCGTAACGCAAGGCGCTCACCACCTGATCGCGGAAAACGATGTCGTCGTTATCCGCCCCGGCCAAACGCGGCAGGGCGATGACGGCCAGAATGCCGACGATGAGCATGACGACGACCAGTTCCAGCGAGGTAAAGCCGCTCTCTTTCGTGTTCACCATTTGAACAACTCCCGTGAATCAATCATGCGCTTGTTATTGACGCCAAAACGGATGATGGCGAAGGGGTCGTGATTCCACTCGCTATTACAGGCAGGGCTGGGCAGTTGCGCCAGCGCAAAGTCCGCCGGGTTGCGCGAGCGCAGCCAGGGGCGTTTGGCCATGACGCCGCCATGATTATTACCCGCCACCCACGGCCCCGGCAGGCAGGAGTAATCGACATCATTATCGAGCGCCGTAGTGCTGGCGTCGCCCAGATTGGCGGCGAGCCAGGCGCGTTGACTGACCGGCGTGGCGGCCAGCGGCGGGGCAAGCTCGATGATCGCCTTGCCACCGATCAGCGGGGCGCTCGACAAGGGCGGCGCGGCGGGGCCTGAGCGAATGCCCGTGACCGAGGTGATGGGCGAGCCGAACAGCGTGGCGTTGGTCAGGTGGAGACTATTGGCGGCGAGCGTCGTGCACTTGCCGCCGCCGCTATCATCGCTATTGAGTCGCCACTGACCATCGCGCCAGTATTCCGCCTGCGCATTGACCGTGATGGGCAGGCTCCGGCTGACGGGCGCGGCGTTGAACAGGCGCAGGCGGCCGCCGCGCATTTCAATCACGCCATCGACGCCGCGCCCGCCGGTCGCCGCCGGGTCAGAAGTCACGCCGTCGCCAGGGGGCGGATTGAAATTGCCGACGCCGACCAAGACCTGTTCCGGGTGTTCCGTCACCCGCACGCGGATGACTGTTGCCTCGGCAGGATGGCCATCGACCTGATCGAGGCTGACCATCGGGGCGTTGTTTTGAAAATTGTGCGTTCCTCGAAGCGGGTTGGCCGGGCCATATTGATAGGCGTTAAAGAGCCAGCCGCTGAGGATGGCCCTGGCCGTGCCGTTGTTCAGGATTGAATTATGCGTATTGACCGTATCGACGAGGCGAATCGTGGTCGCCGCCCCGGAATCGGCGACGGCGTACAGGTCAATGTTTCTCGCCCAGGCAAGGCTGCCAAGGCTGAAACTCGCGTAAATGTTGTAGTTCCGCGTAATACCATGCTGGCCGTTGTGCGCCTCGACGCGCATCCCCGGAAACGTCTGGCCGGAATAAAGAAAGCCATTGGGGGGAACCGCGCCGGGGTTGCAGGCGGAATCCAGATAGACATGGATTGCCCACTTCGTCGTAGAGGAATGAATGGTCGCCATCGGCCACCGCAAGGCCGTTTTGGTCGGTCGCCGGAGTGAAAGCGCCGCCGGATAGCGCGCCCGCCCTGGAACTGGCCTGGGAGTTGCCCGGGTTCGAGCAATCCTGCGCCACCAGAACCATCGGCGCGGTCGCCGCTGGCGGCAGCGAGCAAACGGCGGCAAGCGCGGGCAGGTAAAGCATCTGGGTGTTCAGGGCGGGCGTGCCGGTGTAACCGGCGGTGGTCGTCGCCGTCAGATTGAAGGGGGCAATTCCGGCGCGGAATACCGGGTCGCCGAGATTTTGCGTGTTGCTGGCGCTGCTCGTCACGGTAAAACTCGCCGGGCGCAGGGCAAAGTTATCGGTCGAACAGTTGACCACGCTCGGCGTCCCCGTCGCAGGCCAACTGACGCGCACCCGCACATCACGCGCGGCCACGGCTGAATGGAAGATCACGGCGGTATTGACAAACCCGTTGGGGCCGATTCTCACCACGCCAAGCGACTGAAGCGCCACCGCCAAGGCCGGGCAGGCGCCTGCGCCGCTCGCATCATTCAAAACGCCGGTGTTGGCCAAAAGCTCCACTTTCACATCCTCATCAAACCCCGCCGCTACCGCGTTCCCGGCAATTGCTACCAGTTTCAGAGCAAATGGCGTCGCGGCCATCTTGGTGTGAATATCGCCCGTCACGGCGCTGTCGGGATAGGCGGTTTCAAAAGCATTGAAGGTATCGGGGGTGGCATTGCCCGGCGGCAGCTTGCCGCAGCCATTGTCGTTGCCGAAGGGAAGCTGGTTGATGTTTGAAGAGCGGATTGTTTTGATCGGTCGCCGGGTCGAGCGCCCGACATTCGCCAACGACGGTGCTGCCGCCCTTGACCAGATCGCCCGCCGTCCAGCCAATGCTGCCGGGCGAGGGTTGTCCAAAACCATTGGTCTGAACATTGCCATACACCACCGAGCCATCCCGGATGTGAGCCACGAGCGGCTTGTTATTCGTGACGCTGATGTTGACCTGGGAAGTGGGCGAACCCAGCGTACTGTGGATGATTTCAATCGCCGCGAAAGGGCCGCCTCCCGTGATGCTGCCGCTGGTCATGGTGGCGTTCTTGATCTGGCTGATGCAACTGCTGACGGGCGGGTTGCAGGAGCTGGTTATCACCATCGGGCCGGAAATCACGCCGCCGTCGATGATGAAGGTGCCGCCGGTCACGCCGCCGCTGACGTCAGTGCCGGTCGTTTTGATGATGTTGTTGCCGGTATTGTTGTAGTTGGCTATCCCGCCCGCCACGCTGCCGCCCGTCAGGGTAATGCCAGCGGGGGAGCCGGAGGCTTCGACCTTGCCGCAGAAAGTGGTGTTGACGGCGGTGATGGAAACATTGTTGCCCTCGGCCAGCACATTGCCCGTCACTGCGCCGCCATCAAAACTGATATTGCCGGTACGCGCCTTGAGATTGCCGCCGCCCATGCCGCAGCCATTGCCAAAGACGACGCCCTGGGTCGCGGTAATAAAATTTTCGACGAGGACATCGCCGGTAATCTTCCCGCCGGTCACGGTCAGCGAGGTCGCCCGTGGGTTTTCGTTACCGACCGAACCGTTGATCATCGAGCCGCCAGTGAGCGCGATAGCGCCATTTTGATTGTCGGCAGTGATATTGCCATTGATGGTCGAGGCGTCAATGCTCAACAGACCATTCGTCGCCGCCACGTTGCCGGTGATGGTCGCGCCGCTACCGATAGTCAGCGCCCCGGATGAAGCCAGATTGCCGGTGATTTTTGCGCCGCCGCCAATGCTCAAGCTGCCAACGCTGTTGCTGAGCCCGCCGTAAAGGGTGATATTGGCGCCAAGAGAAACCGTGGCAGGCTGATTGTCGACCACAATCGTAACCGTCGCCCCCGGCGCGCCAATGGTGTTGTTACCAGCAAAATTGACACCGCCAGCCGACAGGGTGACATTGCCGCTCGTCGAGGTCACTGTGTCGCCCGCCGCCAGAGTGATGGTCCCAATGCACTTCGTCCCCGACCAGTAGGCATTCGCGCCGACGCACGGCAGCGTGCTGGCCGTTGCCGGAGCGTTGAGGTCCGCCGGGATCGAATACGCCGCTGCCCATGCCCCGCCTGAGCCCAAGCCGATCAGGGCCAGTCCGCCGCAAACACGCGCCATCCCCCCGCAAGGCTTGCCGCAGCGCAAGCAAGCAATGGATAAAACCCGCCCTTATCACCCCTCCCCCTTTTGTCCAACTATTTTGTTATTTACGGCACCAACATATTTGGCAATAGTATAGCATACTAATTGCCCGGCGGGCGCGATTCAAACTGATGCACGATGCCGCCCTTTCTCCCCTTGTATCTTCTTTTTCATGTAGTTTGGAAGATGTTTTCGGGAAGATGTCCGTAGCCTGTATTCCCTCTGGAGGGCAGAGATGTACCCCGTGGGAGAGCGTATTGCG
>JAITMS010000165.1 GCA_031277255.1 Azonexus sp. | reverse complement strand
CGGGCTTGCAGCAAGACGAGACGGCCTGCGCCGTCGAAGGCCCATTCGATGTCCTGCTCGGCTTGCGGGCCGAGGACGACTTTCACCAGCAGGGCGGTTCTGGCCAGAAAGCGCACCTGTCCGTCATCAAGAACCTCTGCGGCGGGGTCAACCGGGATTTCTTTCAGGCCGCCGTTTTCATCGAGTTGGAGCTGCGTGACCTCGCCGGAGCGCGAAAAACGCTGGACGGCCTTGCTCCAGGTGTCGTAGAGCGCCTGTTCGGCGATGCGCTTGCCGTCTACGACGCGCACGCCGATGCCGTGCTTGGCGGAAACATAGATCACATGAGGCCGCGAGGGGTCGAAAGGATCGCGGGTAATCATCACCCCGGAGCTACGGGCGGCGACTGCCGTCTGGATCAGTACCGCCATCTGCACCTGCTCGTGCGGCAAGCGGGCGACGCGCCGCGCCTCGAAGGCGGCGGCGTTGTAAACCGAAGCCCAGACGGTTTTGACGGCAAGCGCCAGAGCGTCCTGTTCGGTAACGTTGGGAACCGTCGTGTACAGACCGGCGCCGCTGAAATTCGCCAAATCTTCGGCATTGGAACTGCTGCGCACGAACACGCCCTGAGCAGCGAGTTGGCCGCGCCAGCGCGCGATCCATTCCTCAGTCCATTGTTCAGGCGTCGGCAGCTTGACCAGTTCGGCGCGCAGCCATGCCAGCGCCTGACGGCGCACGACGCTGGAGCGATCAAAGCCCTCGGTGGCGAACGCCTGCCGGATCAGCGTTTGCGCTGACGGCTGCGCCATGAAGGCGGCGAACTGCGCGTAGGGAATGCAGAAACCATCGGGAACAGGGGCAATCGCGGGAACAATGGCGCCCAGCGCGCCCTGCTGGCGCGCCTGTTCGAGAACGCCGAGCCGCGCGGCTTTGGCGCCGCAGCGGCTGGCGTCCTGTGCCGTCAACTGCGCCAGCGGCATCAGTTCTGAGCGGGTGAGATCGGGCGGCGACAACAGCGTCGCCGCCGGTCGTGCCGGACGGGTCGAAGGACGGGCTTTTTTCAGGGTGTAGGTCGCCCGGTCGGCTTGCAGGCGCACCCACTGGCCGTCCCAGGCGCGCAACTGGTTCGGCGCATCGCGCAGATAAATGTTCGGCACGCCCCAGCCCTTGGTCAGCAAATTGACATGCGACAGCGCCGTCGAAGGCTGCGCCAGAATGACGCCAGCCACCGGCGGCAAGGCCAGCGGCGCTTCGTTCAGCACGACGATGTCGGTTGGCTCAATGTCGTCTTCGAGAGCGGCGTCCAGATTGTCGATGAGGCGTAACCGACCTTCGGCCCTGCCGGTATTGAGGGCCAGATAGGCGCGCCCGGCAGCGATCTGCGCCTGCGTGACCATCGCCATCCGCGCTACCGCCGCCGCGCCTTCCTGCTGGGTGGAATTGGCCTTGAAGGTCAGCGGCATGAAGAAGCTGGCGCCCAATGCTGCGCTGGTTTCGCGCAGCAATCCGGGGCTGGTCTGATCGCCATCCCAATATTCGAACAGCCAGCGGCCCAGGCCGGGATGAAAGCTCACCGTGCCCAGGATGAAACGCCGCTCCGGCGAGCGGTAGAAGCTCTCCAGCGTGTCGCGGTCGAGATTCAGCACCAGTCGCTCGCCGCGCAGGAAGTTCTCGTGGTAGGCAAAGCGTACTGTATTGACGTAATGCACGGCTTGCGTCGCCCGGTCAATGACGAACAGCGCGTGCGGCATGGCCGCGGGCGTACCGGCCTCGTAGATACGGGCGATGGAATCGAACTGCTGGCGGGATTCGATGCGCGGCAGGGCATTCACCGCCTTGGCGCTGGCGGCGGCGTTGACTGGCGCCAGCGGGATATTGGCCCGCCGCGCCACGATAGCGGATGGCTTGTCGGCGGTCTGTGCCTCTGCATTGGCGACAACAATCAGTTGCAGCGCCAGAAACGCCGAGCCGAGCCTGCGGAGCATCATCGGGCGCTGCGACAGGCCGGGATTCGTCTCACATCCGCCGCGCTCGCTGCGGGCAGGCCGTCACCACGGGGCCGAGCCGAAGGCGCGCTGGTAGCGGGCGGCGATTTCCGAGCGGCTGGCGTGATGGTTCTGGCCGCCGCGATGGGCGATTTTGATGGCCCCCATGACGGCGGCCAGCCGCCCTGTGGCAAGCCAGTCAAAACCGTTGGCGATGCCGTAGAGCAGACCGGCGCGGTAGGCGTCGCCGCAGCCGGTGGGATCGACGATGGCGTCGGCGGTGACGCAGGGAATGGCGTGGCAGACGCCGCCGGTGTAAATGTCGGAACCGGCGCTGCCCTTGGTGACAATCAGCGCCTGCACCTGCCTCGCCAGTTCTTCCAGAGCGCGCCCGGTGCGGTCGCAGAGGAGCTTGGCTTCGTAGTCATTGAAACAGGCGTAGTCGGCAAGGCGCAGGAATTCGAGCAGTTCGTCGCCGGTAAACATCGGCAAACCCTGGCCGGGGTCGAAAACGAAGGGAATGCCCGCCCTGGCAAAGGCGCTGGCGTGCTGCAACATGCCTTCGCGGCCATCGGGCGCGACGATGCCGAGTTTGATATGACCGGCCTCCTCAACCTTGTTGAGGTGTGAAAAATTCATCGCGCCGGGGTGAAAGGCGGTGATCTGGTTGTCGTCGAGATCAGTGGTGATGAACGCCTGGGCCGTGAAGGCGCCGACAATCTGGCGGACGTACTGGCGCGAGAGACTCATGCGGTCGAGGCGGTCAAGATAAGGGATGGCGTCGTCGCCAACTGTCGCCATGATGAGCGGCTGGCCTCCCAGCAATTGCAGGTTGTAGGCGATATTGCCGGCGCAGCCGCCGTACTCGCGGCGCATTTCGGGCACCAGAAAAGAGATGTTGAGACGGTGAATCTGCTCCGGCAGGATGTGGTTTTTGAAACGGTCGGCAAAGACCATGATGTTGTCGAAAGCCAGGGAACCGCAAATCAGTGTGCTCATGGTGACCTCAAACTCAGGGATAAAAAACGTAAAGCCGATAACCGGCGGCGCCGATGTCGCGCGCTTCGATCCACAGGCGGATGGCGGTTTCGCTATGGGCCGGGAAGCGTTCCGGGCTGATCGACGGCGGCAGGTAGTCGGCGGCGGCGATGACGCGCCGGGCGACGACCCGGTCGTTGGCGTCGGTCAGGGTCAGTTCGAGCGCCGGCCAGTCCTGGGCGTAAGCCGCCTGATTGCGCAGGGTCGCTTGCAGGACGAACTGGCCGCGCAAATTGTCTGATTGCAGGTCGGAGGAGCCAATGGCGACGAGCGTGGCTTCGCGCGGCAGCGGCACGGCGATGTTGAGCATCCGGTAGGCGCTGGCGGTGGAGGGCAGCCAGCGCACCACGTCGGTGCGGAAGTGGTGCAGCAGTTGCGCCGTCAGAACCAGAATCAGAACCAGCGCGACGAGGACGAAAGGCCACACCGCCCGCCGTTCTTCCTCGATCAGGAAGGGCGATTCGCCAGCGGCCAGCGGCCCGGCGGCCCAACGGTCGTAATCCGGCGCTTCGCTCAGGTCGCGGACGGCGACCAGACCCGCCTGACGCGCGGCCTGAGCGGATTGTTCCGGGGTTTCGTCGTCGTCCTCATCGTCGATATTGTCAGCGTCCTCGCCGTCAGGGTATTCCTCGGTCTCGTCGTCGATTGGCTCGATGTCTGACATGGGCCCCGATTCGGCGGCAGCTGGCGCGGCAGCCGAGGCCGGTGGTCTGGCTGGCGGCGGCGGGGGCGGCGCGGCCTCGGCGGCCAGTTTCGGAAAGGCGGCGGGCGACAGGGTGTCGGCCCAGGCCGCTGACGATGACGCTGCGGGCGGTGGCGCAGGTGACGGCGGGGGCGGTATGGTCGGCGCCGGTGTGGGCGGTGGCGGCGCTATCGGCGGCAGCGGTGGCGTGGGCGGGCGGGGCGGCGGGGCGGGTTGCGGTTCGGCCAATGGCGCCGGGGTAAATTTCGCGGCAAGGGCTTCGGCAGCCGGGCGCGGCGGCGTCAGCGGCGCGCTGGCGAACGGCGCTGGCGTCGGCTGATCGTCGCCGGGCGGCGGGTCTTCCGTCACCAGTTGGTCAAAGGCGTTGAAGATGTTCTGGCAATGGCCGCAGCGCACTTTCCCGGCCTTCAGGCGCAGTTGTTCCGGGGTGACCCGGAAGATCGTGGCGCACACCGGGCAGCGGGTACGCATCATCATGGCTTCTGCCCCGCGAGACAGACCCAATCCTCACCAACGCCGACCACGGCGAGCGGCAGCCAGGGCGCATAGATGGCGATGAGGTCGGCGGCTTGCTGATGGAGGATGCCGGACAGGGCCAGGCAGCCGCCGGCGCGGACACGGGCGCAGATGGCCGGAGCCAGAAGGCGCAGCGGGTTGGCGAGAATATTGGCGACGACGAGGTCGTACTCGCCGCCCGGCGTGGCTGCCGAATCGGCAAAGCGCGCGGCGACGCCGTTTTTTTCGGCATTGCTCCGGGCCGCCGCGACCGCCTGCGGGTCAATATCGACGCCGACGACCTCGCCCGCGCCCAGCCGCGCCGCGGCAATGGCGAGGATGCCGGAGCCGCAGCCGTAATCGAGCACGGAACAGCCGGGCCTCACCTGCCGTTCCAGCCATTCCAGACACAGCCGGGTGGTCGGATGCGAGCCGGTGCCGAAGGCCATGCCGGGGTCGAGAACGAGGTTGATCGCCGCCGGGTCGGGGCTGTCGTGCCACGAGGGAACGATCCACAGCCGCCCGGAAATGCGGATCGGGGCAAATTGCGCCTGGGTCAGTCGCACCCAGTTTTCTTCGGCGACCGGCTCAAGCGCATAGTCCGTGATGCGCGGCAGCCTGGCCGTCGCGGCAACCGCGGCGAGCACGGCGCTGACATCGGCGTCAGCGTCGAGCAGGGCGACGATGCGCGAATGTCGCCAACCCGGCGCGGCAAGCGCCCCCGGCTCACCGAACTGCGGCTGCTCGGCCGCCGTTCCGGCGTCGGCGTCCTCAATCGCCGCCGACCAGGCGCCAGCCTCCAGCAGCGCGTCGCACAGCGGTTCGGCGCTGGCGGCACTGGTCAGGAAGCTGAGGTTTTGCCAGGACATCGGGCTTGCGCGTCAATGCGGCGGCGGGGCGGCATTTTGCCGCGCATGTTCGTAAGCCGCTTCAAGACGACGCAGCATGGGACGGTTCAATTCCCTGGTCTGGCGGTTCCAGTGATCCGTCGTGCGCTGGACTTCGGCTTGCAGGCGGGCGGCGATCTCTTTCTCGTCGGCGAGAAGCGCCCAGATCAGGCATTCGGCCTTGACTTCGAAGCTGCCAAAGCGGGCCAGCGCCGATTCAAACGCCGCTTTCGCTTCCAGACGCCGCCCGGACTGGGAAAACGACTGGGCCAGAAGCAAAGCGACCTGCTCGGCCCGAAATTCAGGCCGGGTCTTCTGCACCTGTTCGAGTTGCTCGATGGCGCGGGCGAATTGCCCGGATTCGATATGGGCTTCCGCCGCGTTCAGGCGAATTTCAGGGTCACTGGCGAAGGGGCCGGCCAGACAGGCTTCGTAATTGGCGGCGGCCTCCTCGGCTTGTCCGGCGTTGAGGAAGGCGGTGGCGAGACGCATCTGATTCTCGGCGGTCGGCGTGTAGTCGAAGGCCGCCTGGGCTTCGCGCAGCTCCTTGCCGGGGTCGAGCGCCCTGGCGGCGGAGGCCATGGCTTTTTTCGTCTTCTGCTGGAGCCGCGAGTCGGGGAGATAGATGGCAAAGAAATAAACGACGCTGCCCAACAGGGGAAAACTGAAAAGAATGAACAGCCAAGTCATGTTCTGACCAGATCGCATCGCATGAACGGCGAAATACAAGGCGATCAGAACATGAAGTCCGAGTCCGATGATTGGCATTGAGTCCCCCCTGGTCGTCGGATGCGCCCGCCTAAGCCTTGACCTCGCCCTTGTCGGCGAGCTTTTGCTCAAGGTAATGGATGCTGGTGCCGCCATAAATAAAGCGGGCATCCTGCATCAATTCCTGATGCAGCGGAATATTGGTCTTGATGCCCTCGATCCCCATCTCCGACAGCGCGATGCGCATCCGGCGGATGGCCTGGTCGCGGGTGTCGCCGTAGGCGATGACCTTGGCCACCATCGAATCATAATACGACGGCACCGTATAGCCTTGATAAATGTGCGAATCGACGCGGATACCGGGGCCGCCGGGCGGATGATAAACCTCGATTCTGCCGGGAGATGGCACGAACGTGTAGGGATCTTCGGCGTTAATGCGGCATTCGATGGCGTGGCCGCGCAGCGCCACGTCCTTCTGGCGGAAGCGCAATTTCTCGCCCGCCGCGACGCGAATCTGCTCCTGAACGAGGTCGATGCCGGTAATCATCTCGGTCACCGGATGTTCGACCTGCAAGCGGGTATTCATTTCAATGAAATAAAACTCGCCGTTCTCGTACAGAAACTCAAAGGTGCCCGCGCCGCGGTAGGCAATCTTGCGGCAGGCGTCGGCGCAGCGTTCGCCGATCCGCGTAATCATTCGGGGCGGGATGTGCGGCGCTGGCGCTTCCTCGATGATCTTCTGGTGGCGGCGCTGCATCGAGCAGTCGCGTTCGCCGAGATAGACGGCGTTGCGATGCTGGTCGGCCAGCACCTGAATTTCAATATGGCGCGGGTTTTCCAGATACTTTTCCATATACACCGCCGGGTTGCCGAAAAACTGCCCGGCTTCCTGGCGCGTCAGGGCCACGGCGCTGACCAGCGCCGCTTCGGTGTGCACCACGCGCATCCCGCGCCCGCCGCCGCCGCCCGCCGCCTTGATGATGACCGGATAACCGATGGCGCGGGCAATGCGGATGATTTCCTTCGGCTCATCCGGCAGAGCGCCGTCGGAGCCGGGCACGCAGGGCACGCCAGCGGCTTTCATCGCCTCCTTGGCCGACACCTTGTCGCCCATCAGGCGGATCGTCTCGGCCCGCGGGCCGATAAAGACGAAACCGGACGACTCGACCCGCTCGGCGAAATCGGCATTTTCCGAAAGAAAGCCGTAGCCCGGATGAATGGCCCGGGCATCGCAGACTTCCGCCGCCGAAATGATGGCCGGGACATTGAGATAACTGGCCGCTGAAGCCGCCGGGCCGATGCAGACCGACTCGTCGGCGAGCTTGACGTACTTGGCCTCGCGGTCGGCCTCGGAATGAACGACCACGGTCTTGATGCCGAGTTCGCGGCAGGCGCGCTGGATGCGCAAGGCAATTTCGCCCCGGTTGGCGATCAGGATTTTGTCAAACATGAGAAACCGCTCAGGCAATGACGAACAACGGCTGGCCAAATTCCACCGGCTCGCCATTTTCGATCAGGATGGCCTTGATGACGCCGCCCGCGTCGGCCTCGATTTCGTTGAGCAGCTTCATCGCTTCGATGATGCACAGCGTATCGCCCTCCTTGACGGCCTGACCGACCTGCACGAAAGCATCGGCCCCCGGCGAAGGCGAACGGTAAAAAGTGCCGACCATCGGCGATTTGACGATGTGGCCTGCCGGCAGATCATCCTCGCCGTCGGCGCTGGCCGCTGGCGCGCCGGGCGCGGCCACGGGCGGCGCGACCATTGGCCCCGCCGCCATGTACGGCGGTAGCGGCGCAACGGCGGCGGCATAATGTTTGGCGATACGGACTTTTTCTTCGCCCTCGGTGACTTCCAGTTCGGAAATACCGGATTCCTGTACGAGGTCGATCAGTTTTTTCAGTTTACGCAAATCCATGGAGGCATTCCTTCCTTGTCCGTTTAGCGTCCGTTGGGCGCAAGATGCCAGCAGAAGCCAGCTTATTCGATATTGATATGGATATTGTTGAGCAGGTATTCCAGGGCTAGGCGATAGCCATCGTGGCCCAGACCGCAGATCACGCCGATGGCGAGATCGGAAAAATACGAGCGATGCCGGAACGGCTCGCGGGCATGGATATTGGAGAGATGCACTTCGACAAAGGGAATGGCGACGGCGGCCAGGGCATCGCGCAGGGCGACGCTGGTATGCGTATAGCCCCCCGGATTGATGATGATGGCCCGCACCGCCTGCTCCCGCGCGGCATGGATGCGCTCGATCAAAGCCCCCTCGTGATTGCTCTGAAAGGCGTCCAGATCAACGCCCGCCGCCTCGGCCAGACGGGCGAGGGCGACATTGATATGGGACAGGGTCATCCGGCCATAATGCTCCGGCTCCCGCGTGCCGAGCAGATTGAGATTCGGCCCGTGCACCACCAGAATGCGCGGCTTTGCTTCCGGCGCATTGGCATTTTTAGCAGTTTTTCGCTTCGTCATAACGGCAAGTTTGCCGCAAATCGCTACAACTTGTCCAGCGTATCCATTTCCCGGTGTGCGATTCAAACTGATGCACGATGCCGTCCCTTGTATCTTCTTTTTCATGTAGTTTGGAAGATGTTTTCGGGAAGATGTCCGTAGCCTGTATTCCCTCTGGAGGGCAGAGATGTACCCCGTGGGAGAGCGTATTGCGCGGACGT
>JAITMS010000162.1 GCA_031277255.1 Azonexus sp. | reverse complement strand
ACGTCCGCGCAATACGCTCTCCCACGGGGTACATCTCTGCCCTCCAGAGGGAATACAGGCTACGGACATCTTCCCGAAAACATCTTCCAAACTACATGAAAAAGAAGATACAAGGGGTTTTGGCTTGGGCGCGGGAATGACTGATTGGGATGCCTATGCAGCGTCAGGCCGTAGGGCGGGTCTTGACCCGCGCCGCCCAACTACGGCGGATTCCCGATCAATCCCGCCCGATACGGCGGCGGCGGGCTTCGTAGAGGCAGACGCCAGCGGCAACCGAGACATTGAGGCTGGCAACCGCGCCGTGCATGGGAATGCGCACCAGTTGATCGCAATGCTCCCGCGTCAGGCGGCGCATGCCTTCGCCTTCGGCGCCGAAGACCCAGGCTGTTGCCGCTGGCCAGTCGGCGGCGTAAAGGTCTTTGTCGGCTTCGCCCGCCGCGCCGATCACCTGAATGTCGCGTTCCCGCAATTCGCGCAGCGTTCGCGCCAGGTTGGTGACCATCACATAAGGCACGGTTTCGGCAGCGCCGCTGGCGGTTTTGGCGGCGGCGTCGGTCAGACCGGCGGCGCGGTCTTTCGGCGCAATCACCACATGAACGCCCGCGGCATCGGCAACGCGCAGACAGGCGCCGAGATTGCGCGGATCGGTAACGCCATCGAGCAGCAGCAGAAAAGCCGGTTCAGTCAGGGTATCGAGCACGTCATCGAGACGCGCCAGCTTCCTGCCGCCTTCGACGCGGGCCACCACCCCCTGATGCCGCGCCCCCGGCGCCATGCCGTCGAGCCTTTGGGCGTCGGCGGCAATGACGCGCACCTTTTGCAGTTCGGCATGGGCCAGCAGATCACGGACGCGACCATCGCGGCGGCTCTGGTCGATGATGATTTCCTTGACCGCCGCCGGATCGTGACGCAGCTTGGCAGTGACCGCGTGAAAGCCGTAAATGAGCATCAGAGGACAGAGGACAGAAGACAGAGGACAGAAGGGTGGTCTGTTGCCAGTTGGTTAGCGGCACAGGCCCGCCTTGCCGTTTGCGGGAAAGCGTCGGGGATGGGGATCGCGCCGCCGCAAAATGACTGATGACTGTCCACTGCTTACCCCTCTGTCTTCTGTCCTCTGTCCTCCGTCCTCTGATCCCGCCTCAGCCAGCGGACCAGCAGCGCGTCGTGCAGGGCGCTGTGATTGTTCACCCAGCGGCGCAAGAGGACATCGAGTTCGCGGAGGAGGACAACAGTGCGCAAGGGGTCGAGGGCGGCGACAATTTCCTGCACCTTGAGGGAAATCAGCGCATGATCTTCCATGTGCGCCTGGCAAACGTCGCGGTCGACCATCAGCAGCAGCGATTTGCGCATGATCTCCTCCTCGGCCCGGAAGTGCTCCAGGATGAAGGACAGCAAATCGCCCAGCATGGCGACCAGATGGCTTTCGCAATGCTGACGCTGGCTTGCCGGGCAGCAGCCGCAGTCAGCGCAGGCAAGATTTTTGACGCACAACTGGCGCAGATTGACGATGTTGGCCATCAACAGGCGATGCTCGGCGTCAAGCTGGGGGTGGCCGGTCAGCAGTTCCGGCGGCAGATCGGTCGGCAACGGCAACAAGACATCGGCGCGGTCTTCACAGACCGGCTTGTCCGGGTGCGCTTGGTGATCCATGATGGCCGCTCCGTCTTTTGTCAAAACTAACATTGTACGCGCTAATTATATGATTATTTACTATATTTATCAAATTCGTGCAATTATGTCACCCCAGCGCCTGTCGGCTGAGTTCCTGCGCCGCCACGCCCGAATCAACGCCGCCGCGCCGCCTTGCCGCGCCGTCCGCCCGCTGTCTCGCCGCTCTCACGCGCCAGCACGAAGTCGATCTTGTTGCTTTCGAGATCGGCCCGCACCAGCTTGACGCGCACCCGGTCGCCGAGGCGGTAACGCTGGCCGGTGCGTTCGCCGAGCATCTGGTGTTTGATGTTGTCGAACTGGAAATAATCCTCGCCCAGATCGGAGACATGCACCAGCCCTTCGATGTAAATGGCATCCAGCGCGACGAAGACGCCAAAGCCGGTGACCGCCGAAATGGTGCCGTCGAATACTTCGCCGATGCGCTCCTGCATGAAGTAGCACTTCAACCAGTTTTCGACATCGCGCGTCGCTTCGTCGGCGCGCCGCTCGGTGGCCGAGCAGTGCAGGCCGATGTCGTCCCAGGAACCGGCAGGCGTGTATTTTTCGCCCGCCAGCACGGCCTTGATCGCCCGATGCACAAGCAAATCGGGATAGCGCCGGATGGGCGAGGTGAAGTGCGTGTAATGCTCGTAGGCCAGCCCAAAGTGGCCGACGTTGTCGGGGCTGTACATGGCCTGTTTGAGCGAGCGCAGCATGACCGTTTGCAGCAACTGGAAATCCGGGCGCTGCTTGATTTTTTCCAGGAGCGCGGCGTAATCCCTGGCTCGTGGATCGTCGCCGCCGCCCAGCGCCAGGCCGAATTCGCCGAGAAAGGCGCGCAGGTTCTTGAGTTTTTCCGCCGACGGCCCGGCGTGGATGCGATAGAGGCAGGTCTGCTGGTGTCCGGCGAGAAAGTCGGAAGCGCAGACATTGGCCGCCAACATGCACTCCTCGATCAAGCGGTGCGCGTCATTGCGGATGACCGGCACGATGTTGGCGATCTTGCCTTGATCGTTGAACAGCATTTGCGTTTCGGTCGTCTCGAAGTCGATTGCGCCGCGCGCCCAGCGCGCCTTCCGCAGCGCCTGAAACAGTTGGTGGAGGTTTTTGAGATGCGGCAACAGCGCCCGGCCCGTCGCGTCGCCCGGTTTCGCCGCGCCGGAGAGCCAGGCCCAGACCTGATCGTAGGTCAAGCGGGCGTGAGAACGGAAAACGGCGGGATAAAAACGGTAAGCGCCGACCTGGCCGCCGCCGCTGATGCTCATGTCGCAGACCATCGCCAGCCGCTCGACAGCGGGATTGAGCGAGCAGATGCCGTTGGAGAGTTTTTCCGGCAGCATCGGGATGACGCGCCGCGGGAAATAGACCGAGTTGCCGCGTTCCATCGCCTCCCGGTCGAGCGCCATGCCCGGCCTGACATAATGCGAAACGTCGGCGATAGCGACCACCAGCCGCCAGCCGCGCCCTTTTTTCTCGCAATAAACGGCATCGTCGAAATCCCGCGCCGTTTCGCCGTCGATGGTGACCAGCGGCAGCTCCCGCAAATCCTCGCGGCCCGCGCGTTCGGCCTTCTTCACCTTGGTTGGCAGCGCCTTGTTCTCGGTTTCTGCCGCGGGCGAAAAGACAAACGGCAGATCGTGCTTCCTCAGCGCGATGTCGATCTCCATGCCGGGATCGGCGTAATTGCCGAGCACTTCGACAATGCGGCCAATGGGCTGGGAAACCTTGGTCGGCTGCTCGATGATTTCAACCATCACCACCTGGCCGGACGCCGCCGCGGGCGTCTTTTTGCGGCCTTTTTTCTCCGGCGCGGCAGGGGGAATCAGGATGTCCTGCGCGATGCGCCGGTTTTCCGGGGCGACGAAAACCACGCCATGCTCGATCAGAACCCGGCCAACGAGCCGCGTATTGGCCCGCTCGGTGACTTCGACAATGCTGCCTTCGGGCCGCCCCTTGCGATCAAGGCCGATGATCCGCACCAGCGCCCGGTCGCCATGCAGCACTTTGCCCATCTGGCGCTGATCGAGAAAAATGTCGGCGCTGCCGTCATCAGGGATCAAAAAGCCATAGCCATCGGCATGGCCCATGATCTTGCCCGCCGTCAGACTGGCCCGCTCAGGCAGGATGTAAGCGCCCTTGCGGTTGCGCAACAACTGCCCCTCGCGCTCCATCGCCCCCAGGCGGCGCAGAAAACTGTCGCGCTCGCCGCTGGCGATGTCGAGCAAGGGGATCAATTCGCCAAAACCAAGGGGCCGCCCCTGCTCGGCCAGCAACTGCATCACATACTCGCGCGACGGTAACGGCTGCTCGTAACGCGCCCTCTCCCGCTCCAGGAAAGGATCAGCCCGGCGGATCTTGGACAGTTTTTTCATTGACACTTATTTTTCTTTCTCTAAAATAGCGCCCTTCGCAACCGGCCCAGGTGGCGGAATTGGTAGACGCACTAGTTTCAGGTACTAGCGGGTAACTCCGTGGGGGTTCGAGTCCCTTCCTGGGCACCAGCGATTTGGGGGAAGTGGATACTAACACCGTTCCGCAATTCCCCGATTCATTCGGCAAAACAAACCGGCCTTGAGCCGGTTTTTTGCTATCCAGGCCACGCCATCCCGTCAGTTCCCCGGTGGTCAACGCTCTTTCAGGCATGTTCGACCGGGTCGTCACAGGCGCTTGCGCGCTTGATTAAATCCCCTATCAGGGGATAATTTGGCCTATGGAGAAATATACGCCCCACTACCCGCTGGCCGAGATACAGGCACAGATGACAACCGTGCCGGCGATGAATCTGACAGCATCCGCCAGAAGCGGGATCCGGGCGGTCGGCATGGCGCAGGCAGACGCCTTGACGGTGGTGCGAAGTCTGACTCGCCGGGACTTTTACAAGAGCATGACGACCCATGCCGATCATCGTGTCTGGCAAGATATGTACCACGGATGGTGGCAGAGCCTGGGCCTTTACATCAAGTTTCAGCAGGCGGGCGATTATTTTGTGGTTTCGTTCAAGGAGTTATGACATGGCAAGTCAATGGAATGAAAAGCCTTGTCCGCTATGCGGGGCGGGAACACTGCGCGACGGCGTTAAAGCAGTGACCGAAACGTACAAGGGAAAAAGCTTCACGGCAGAAGCGCATGGCGCGTTTTGTGACCAATGCGCGGAAGGTTTTGTCACGTTCGACGCGACAGAAGAAAACGCCTGGCTGGCCTTTCGTGACCGCGTGGATAGGGCAGAGGCGGCGGAACTTTCGCGTATCCGCAAGAAACTGAAATTGACCCAGATGGAAGCGGCGCAACTGGCAGGCGGAGGAAAAAATGCTTTTTCCCGTTACGAACGCGGTCAGGCCAAGCCGGTGGCGGCGGTAATCAACCTGTTCCGCCTGCTCGATCATCACCCCGACTTGCTGGCCGAGTTAAAAACACACTGACAATCTCCCTGTACTGCCGGGAGGGGGTCACTTGAACGGATGATCCCTGAGAATGGTCTCGTCCCGTTCCGGCCCGGTGGAGACGATGGCGATCGGGACGCCGCACAACTGTTGCAGGCGGTTCAGATAGGCTTGGGCGTTGGTCGGCAACGCTTCCCAGCGTTTGACGCCGAAGGTTGAGTCGCTCCAGCCGGGCAGGGTTTCGTAAATCGGCTGGCAGCGGGCCACGTCGTCGGCGCCGATGGGGAGCAGGTCGATGGTTTTGCCATCGAGTTGGTAGCCGGTGCAGATCTTGATTTCCGGGAGGCCGTCGAGGACATCGAGCTTGGTGATGCACAGGCCGGCGAGGCCGTTGATGCGGGCCGAGCGGCGGAGCAGCGCGGCGTCGAACCAGCCGCAGCGGCGCTTCCTGCCGGTGACGACGCCGAATTCCTTGCCGACGCTGGACATCTGGTGGCCGGGCGTGCCTGCCGCCTCAATCTCAAGTTCACTGGGGAAGGGGCCGCCGCCGACGCGGGTGCAGTAGGCTTTGGTGATGCCGAGCACATAATGCAGCAGCCCCGGCCCGATGCCGGAACCGGCGGCGGCCTGCCCGGCGACGCAGTTGGACGAGGTGACGAAGGGATAGGTGCCGTGGTCAATGTCGAGCATGGTTCCCTGAGCGCCTTCAAAGAGCAGGTTGGCGCCGGCCTGATGGGCGTCGTGAAGGGCGGCGGCGACGTCGACCACCATCGGCTTGATGATCTCGGCGTCCCGCATCGCCTGGTCAAAGACCGTCTGAAAATCGACCGGCTCGGCCTTGAAATACTGGCTGAGGACAAAGTTGTGGAAATCGAGGAGTTCCTTGAGCTTGGCGGCGAAACGCTGGGGGTGGAACAAATCGTAGACCCGCAGGCCGCGCCGCGATACCTTGTCTTCATAAGCCGGGCCGATGCCTTTGCCGGTGGTGCCGATTTTGTCGGCGCTGCCCTTGGCGTTTTCCCGCGCTTTGTCGATAGCCGCGTGGCAGGGCAGGATCAGCGGGCAGCCGGGGCTGATCTTGAGGCGCTGGCGCACCGCGATGCCGCCTTTTTCCAGTTCGGCGATTTCGCCAATCAGGTGGTGGATGTCGAGCACGACGCCGTTGCCGATGTAGCAATCGACGCCTTCGCGGACGATGCCGGAGGGCACTAGATTGAGTTTGTAGACCTTGTCGCCGACGACCAGCGTGTGACCGGCGTTGTGGCCGCCCTGAAAGCGCACCACGCCTTTGGCGTGATCGGTCAGCCAGTCGACGATCTTGCCTTTTCCTTCGTCGCCCCATTGGGTGCCGACGACGATGACATTTTTAGCCATGTTTCAATCCTTTGTTTCGATCATCCAGTTGTCGCCAACCCAGATCAGTTTACGGTCGCACAGCGGCCCTTCAGCCTCATGCGGCAGTTGTTCGATGACGATTTCGCCCTCGGCGCGCAGCGCGGCGATGCGGGCAGCGAGTTCGGCCTTGTGCCCGGCGTCCACTCCCGCCGCCGGAGCCAAAATCGCGCCTGCCAGCGGCATGGCCGGAACCAGCCGGGCGGCTTCGCGCAAATCGAAGGAAAAGCCGGTGGCCGGACGCGCCCGGCCAAAAGCCCGGCCCGCGCCGTCGTAACGTCCGCCGAGGGCGATCGCCGCCGGATAAGCGGCGGCGTAGGCGGCAAAGACGACGCCGTTGTGATAGTGGTAGCCGCGCAGGTCGGAAAGATCGACCGACAGCGGCAATTCCGGCGCGGCGGCAAAAATGTGGCGCAAGCCATCGAGCGCGGCGGCGATGGCGGGCAGCGGCGGCAAGGCGGCGCGGGCCAGGTCGATGACCTCGACGCCGCCGTAAAGCCGTGGCAGCAAGAGCAAGGCTTCGCGCCACGGCGCGGGCAGCGTCGCGCAGGCGGCGGCCAGCCCCGGCCTGTCCTTGGTTTGCAGCAGGGTGAGGAGATGGTCTTCGTCTTCCGACGGCAGTCCGGCGGCTTCGGCCAGCGCCCGGAAAATGCCGACGTGGCCGAGGTCGATGCGGGCCAGCGGCAATTCGATCCCGGCCAAGGCTCCGGCGAGGAGGCGGATCACTTCAAGATCGGCCTCGATCCCGGCGTAACCGTAGAGTTCAGCGCCCATCTGCAAGGGTTCGCGGCCCGCCGAGACGCTGGCGGGCAGGGTGTGCAGCACCGTGCCGCAGTAACACAGCCGGGTCACGCCCGTCTGGTTGAGCAGATGGGCGTCGATCCGCGCCGCCTGCGGCGTGATGTCGGCGCGCACGCCAAGGCTGCGGCCGGAAAGCTGGTCGACCAGCTTGAAGGTGCGCAGGTTCAGATCCTGCCCCGTCCCCGTCAGCAAGGACTCCAGGTATTGCAGCATCGGCGGCATGACGTATTCATAACCGCGCAGCCTGAAATGGTCGAGCAGGGCGCGGCGCAGACGCTCAATCCGCGCGGCTTCAGCCGGTAGCGCATCGGCGATGTATTCGGGTAACAGCCAGTTCATCAAAGATCAGGAAAAAATGAAAAGCAGGATCAGGCCGAGCAGCATCGAGGAGAGGCCGATGAAGCGAATCTGCCCGTCGGAAAACTGGATCAGGCGGCGGAAGGTTTCCCGCCAGGCCGCCGGGGCGATGAAGGGCATCGCCCCCTCGATCACCAGCATCAGCGCAAAAGCCAGCAGCAGGAGCGAGGCGCTCATTGGGTGGCCTTCATTTACCGCCGCGCCCGCTGTCCTTCATGTACTTGAAGAAATCGGAACTGGGATCGACCACCAGCATGTCGCCCTTGTTGGCGAAGCTGTTGCGATAGGCTTCAAGACTCCTGTAGAAGGCGTAGAACTCCGGGTTCTGACCAAAGGCCGCGGCGTAGATGGCGGTCGCCTTGCTGTCGCCTTCGCCCTTGATCTTCTGGGCGTCGCGGTAGGCTTCGGCGATGATGATCTCGCGCTGGCGATTGGCGTCGGCGCGGATTTTTTCGGCTTCCGCTGCGCCTTCCGCCCGCAATTGGTTGGCGACGCGTTTACGCTCGGACTCCATCCGACTATAGACTTTATCGCTGACCTCGGTCGGCAGTTCGACGCGCTTCAAGCGCACGTCGACAATCTCGACGCCGATACGGCGGGCGTCGAGGTCGGCCTTGACGCGCATCTGCTCCATGATGCGATCGCGCTCGCCGGAAATCACGTCATGTACGGTGCGCTTGCTGAATTCCCCGTACAACCCGTCCTTCACCGTCTGACTGAGACGGGTACGGGCAAGCGCCTCGTCTCCCCTGACCGAAATGTAATAGAGGTTGGGATCGACGATTTTCCACTTGATGAAGAAATCGACCATCACGTTCTGTTTCTCGGAAGTCATGAAACGTTCCGGCTCGCTGTTGTCGAGCGTCAGGATGCGCTTGTCGAAATAGCGCACATTCTGGATGAAGGGAATCTTGGTGTTCAGCCCCGGCTCCTTGACGATCCATTTGACTTCGCCGAATTGCAGAACCAGCGCGTACTGCCGCTGATCGACAGTAAACAGCGACAGCGCCGCCGCCACCACAAGCAAGGCGACGACAATCGCCAGACGATTCATACGCGCACTCATTAGCGACTCTCCCGATCACGCGACTGCAAGGAGCCTGACGATTTTGAAAAACCCGACCCGGCGTCGATGCCGATGGGCCGCTCGATTTGCGGCGGCGCCGTGGTCGACAGCGGCGGCGCGGCGCGGCCTGAGGCCGCCGCCGCTTCATTGGCCGCAGCGGCAGGAATAGCGGCGGCTGATTGCATCAATTTATCGAGCGGCAGATAGAGCAGATTGCCCTGCCCCTTGGTATCGATCAAAACCTTGGTCGTGCGGGTGTAAATGTCCTGCATGGTTTCCAGATAGAGGCGCTGGCGGGTCACTTCCGGCGCTTTGGCGTATTCGCCCTGAATCTGGCGGAAGCGCGAGGCGTCGCCCTCGGCGGCGGCAATCACCCGTTGCTGGTAGCCGTTGGCCTCCTGGAGCAGCGCCGCTGCCGCACCCTTGGCACGGGGAATCACGTCATTGGCGTAGGCTTGGCCTTCGTTGACCTGCCGCTCGCGGTCCTGGCCTGCGTTGATGGCGTCGCTAAAAGCCGCCTGCACTTGCTCCGGCGGCTGGGCGCCCTGCATCGTCACCTTGGAAATGTAGATACCGCTCTTGTAGCGGTCAAGAATGTCCTGCATCAATTTGGCGGCCCGGTCGGCAATCTGCTGGTCGCGCCCTTCGTAGAGCACAAAATCCATCCGGCTTTTGCCGACGACCTCACGGATCGCCGATTCCGCCGCACCCATCACCACATCGTTAGGGTCGCCGCTGGCGTCGTATCGGTTGTTGAAAGCAAATTCGACCGGGTCCTTAAGGTTGTACTGTACGGCGAACCGGACATTCACGATATTTACGTCATCGGTCAGCATCAGCGCCTCTTTCAAGACTTTGGTGCTCTCGTTGCCACGATAGCCAATTTCCAGCATCCGCATCTGTTCCAGATTGACCAATTCACGCGACTCGATCGGGTAAGGCAGATGCCAGCGCAGGCCCGGCTCGGTCACTTGCCCGTTGAAGCGGCCAAATTGCAGGACGAGGCCGCGCTCTGAAGCGTCGACGATGTAAAGACCGGAAGCCAGCCAGATCGTCACGGCCAGTCCGATCAGGATGCCCAGGCCGCCGCTCAGGAATTTCGGGTTGAAATCAGGCAGCCGTGGGCCATCGCCGCCGCCGTTGCCGCCATTGTTATTGCCGCCGCCTTTCTTGCCAAAGAGGGCGGCGAGCTTGCGTTTGGTATCAAGCAGGATCTCCTCCAGATCAGGCGGGCCGTCATTGGGGCGGCGCGGGCCGCCGCCGGGTTTGTTGCCATCGCCGCCCCGGTTGCCCCATTGCGGGTCATTGAGCGACATGAAAATACCGAGCGTTGGAATCATGGGTTGGGAATTTTTCTATTCAGAGATGAAATCATGTTGGGCTTCAAGCGCCGCCGCCTGCCTTTCCTGGCGGCGGGCTTCAGACTTGCGCCTGGCATATTCGGCCAGTGATTCGCGCAGGAAGTCAAGGCCGCTTCCCAGGCGCGCACTGAGACGAACGCGCGCGATATTACCATACTCATCCCGCTCGACGCCCGGCGCGGCATCGGTCAGGTCAATCTTGTTCCAGACCACCACCTGCCGCAAAGCGCCCGCGCCAATCCCGGCCAGCACTTTGTCGACCTCGGCCATCTGCTCGGCGCGGGCAGGGCTGGCGCTATCGACGACATGGAGCAGGAGATCGGCATCGAGCGCCGCTTCCAGCGTGGCGTGAAAAGCATCGACCAGCGCGTGCGGCAAATCGCGGATAAAACCGACCGTGTCCGAAATCACCACATTGCCGCCTGCCGCCACCCACAGCTTGCGCGAGGTGGTATCGAGGGTAGCAAACAACTGGTCAGCGGCATAAACCCCGGCATGGGTCAGGGCGTTGAACAGCGTCGATTTGCCAGCATTGGTATAGCCAACGATGGAGACATTGAGCACCTCGCCACGCATCCGCGCCTGCCGCTGCACCCCGCGCTGGCGGGAAAGCCGGGCCAGCCGCCCCTTGAGGAGCCTGACCCGGTTGCCGAGCAGACGCCGGTCGGTTTCCAGTTGCGTCTCGCCCGGCCCGCGCAGACCGATGCCGCCGCGCTGGCGTTCGAGGTGCGTCCAGCCGCGCACCAGCCGCGTCGACAAATGCTCCAGTTGCGCCAGTTCGACCTGCAACTTGCCCGCGGCGCTCGCCGCGCGCAGGGCGAAAATATCGAGAATCAGACTGGTGCGGTCAATCACCCGGCACTTCAGTTCGCGCTCCAGATTGCGCTCCTGGGCGGGCGACAGATCGTGATTGAAAATCACCAGATCGGCCCCGCCCGCCGCCCGCATGGCGGCGATCTCCTCGACCTTGCCCTTGCCGACAAAGGTCTTGGCGTCCGGGCTGTGGCGGCGGCCAAAGACTTCGGCGACGACCAGACCGCCCGCCGATTCTGTCAAGAGGCGCAATTCCTCAAGCTGATCCGTCAAATCAGGCTGGCCGAAATCAACCTGCACGATGACCACGCGCTCGCCAGCGGCGGGACGCTCAATCATCGGTCAAGGCCGAAAGGCAAGAAAACGGCCCGCCACAACGGCAGGCGGCGGACGCGATTACTCAGCCGCCGCTTCCTGCACTTGCAGACTGACCGGACGCGCCGGCACCACCGTCGAGATGGCGTGCTTATAGACCATCTGCGTCACCGTGTTTTTCAGCAGGACGACGTACTGATCGAAAGACTCGACCTGCCCCTGCAACTTGATGCCATTGACCAGGTAGATCGAAACGGGAACATGCTCGCGGCGCAAGGCGTTGAGAAAGGGGTCTTGTAACAGTTGCCCTTTGTTGCTCATGGTGCGGACTCCATGCGTGTGTTGTTATGAGGCCGGTAATGTACCCAAAAATGCTGGCGCTTGCCAAAATATTTGGCGAGGCGGCACAGGATCAACTTGATGACAATTTGGGGTTTTCAGTATCTTGTTGGTATTTTTCCTGTCGCCTCGCGCCTGCTGAAAAAACTTTTTCAGCTAGGTCAGGCCGCCCGATTTTTCCAACTGCCGAAGAGCCTCCTGCGCGGCCTTGTGTTCCTGCGCCGCCGCTTCTTTGTACCATTTTGCCGCTTCGGCAATATCCCGCTCGACGCCCCGGCCTTGGGCGTACAGCTTGCCGAGCGTGTACTGCGCGTCGGCGTGTCCCCGCTCCGCCGCCAATCCATACCACTTGACCGCTTCCTCATCATCCTGCGCGACGCCACAGCCTTCTGCATACAGGCAGCCAAGTGCGTATTGCGCCTGTACCCCCCCATCGCCGCGCGGCTCATAGGTCACATTGCCATAGTCGGCCTGCTCCGCCGCCAGATCAAACCATTTCACAGCTTCGGTTGCATCCCGCGCGACGCCGTGACCATTGACGTACAGCCATCCCAACTGGTATTGCGCGTCCGGGTCGTTTTCTTCCGCCGCCAGTCGGAGCCATTTCGCGGCTTCGGCATAGTCCTGCTCAACACCCCGGCCTTCTATATACATGGCGCCAAGATATTTTTGCGCAGGCATATGCCCCTGCGCCGCCGCCAATGCGTACCACCTCGCCGCTTCCGCGTCATCCTTTCTGCCGCCGGGATCCTTGGAACTTGATATCCCCTGCGCCTGCAGAAAGCTCTCACCCAACTCGTACATCAGCCCAAGCTGGTATTGCCGCTTCATTGAGCCTTGTTCCGCCATTTCGCGAAAATTGATTTCATCCTGCACTTCTGCCCGCCTGGACCATTTCTCCGCTTCCTCGTCATCCTGCGGGACGCCCTGACCATAGCAATACATCGCTGCCAGCGATTCTTGTGCGTACGTGTATCCTTGTTCCGCCGCTTTTCTGTACCACACTGCGGCTTCTGCTTCATCCTGAGCGACCCCACAGCCGTTTTCATACTGAATGGCCAACAGAAATTGCGCATACGCATCGCCTTGTTCCGCCGCCAAGCGGTACCACTTCGTTGCTTCGGCATCGTCCTGTTCAACGCCTTTATCTTCTTTATACATTTCACCAAGCCGGATCTGTCCTCTGGCATCTCCCTGTTCCGCCGCCAGGCGATACCATTTCACCGCTTCGGTTGCATCCCGCGCGACGCCGTGGCCGTCGACATACAACGTTCCCAACCGGATTTGCGCGCTCACAAGCCCTTGTTCCGCCGCTTTTCGACACCAATACGCTGCTTTCAGACCATCATGGGGGACGCCTTCAGCGTTTTCATACATCCATGCCAAGTCGTATTGCGACCTGGCGTCTCCCTGTTCCGTCACTTGCCTGAGTGTGCGGAGGAAACGTCCATGCGCGTGCTTGCCTTCTCGTTTTGCTGCTTTTGCATACCACTTTGCCGCTCGCTCGACATCTTGCGCCACGCCACGGCCTTGCTCGTACATCAGCCCAAGCAGGGTCTGCGCTTCCGTCTTTTCTCTCATCAATTCAAGGGGAGATTGTCCCTCCGCATTCTCCTGTCCCGCTGCCTGGGCGTACCACTTGACCGCTTGCGCGTCGTTCCGCGCCATGCCCAAGCCGTACTCATGCATCCAGCCGAGGAAGGCTTGCGCGTCCCTGTCCCCTTGCGCCGCTGCTTTGGCGTACCATCTGGCGGCTTCCGCGGCGTCCTGTGTGACGCCTTCGCCGATGAAATGCTTCTCCCCCAGTCTGATTTGCGCGTACTGATGACCTTGTTCTGCCGCCAACCGGTACTGTTCTGCCGCCAGCTTGCGCCATTTTGCTTCTTTTTCCGCGTCATCATCCTCTGCGATGCCATAACAGTCATACTCTGACCCAAGTTCGTACTGCGCTTCCATATTTCCGCGTTGGGCTTTTTTGATCAATTTTTTCAATTCATCCATGCCTGTTTCTCCGGCAGATTGCTGTCGAGGCTGCTATTTCCCGCCCTTGTCGTCATACGGATTCTTCCCTGTCACGAACTGGATGCGCAGCGGCGTGCCTTGCAGTTTGAAGGCTTCGCGGAAAGTGTGTTCGAGGTAGCGGCGGTAGCTGTCGCTGATCTGGTCGACGGCGTTGCCGTGTACGACGATGATCGGCGGGTTGGAGCCGCCTTGATGGGCGTAGCGGGGTTTGGGGCGGAAGACGCCGTGTTTGGGCGGCGCTTGTTTGCTCACGGCATCGGCGAGGACGCGGGAGAGGCGCGGGGTCGAGAGTTTGCTCATGGCGGCGGCGTAGGCGGCGTCGACTGAGCGAAAAAGCGCGGGCAGGCCCGTGTTGCGGCGGGCCGAGATGAAGTGGAATTGGGCGAAATCGAGGAATTTGAGCTTTCTTTGCAGGGTCAGCCGCGTTTGTTCGCGGATGTAGGGGTCGAGGCCGTCCCATTTATTGACGGCGACGACCAGCGCCCGCCCGGACTGGATGATGAAATCGGCGATGTGGGCGTCCTGTTCGGAAATGTCGGCCTGGGCGTCGACCATGAGGATGACGACATTGGCCCCTGCAATCGCCTGCAAGGTTTTGACCACCGAGAATTTTTCGATGGCTTCGAATACCTTGCCGCGCTTTCGCATCCCCGCTGTGTCGATGAGCGCGTAGTGGCGGCCATTTTTCTCGAATTCGATTTCGATGGCGTCGCGCGTGGTGCCGGGGGCGTCAAAGGCGATGACGCGCTCCTCGCCGAGCAGGGTGTTGATGAGGGTCGATTTGCCGACATTGGGGCGGCCAACGATGGCGACGCGAATGGCGGATGATGAGCGTTCTTCATCCGCCGGTTCGGGGAAGCGTTCCAGCGCCAGTTCGACCAGGCCGCGCACGCCTTCGCCATGCGCCGCCGAAATGGCGTTCGGTTCACCCAGGCCGAGTTCGTGAAATTCGCTCTCGACCAGGCCGCGATTCATGCCTTCGGCTTTGTTGACGGCGACCCAGACCGGAGGCCCGGTGCGCCGCAGTCTGTTGGCGATTTCCTTGTCGTGCGGCGTCAGGCCGGCGTGGCCATCGACGACAAAGATGACGGCATCGGCCTCGGCAATGGCCTGTTCGGTCTGCCGCGCCATTTCGTGCAGGATGCCGTCCTTGACGAGCGGCTCGAAGCCGCCGGTGTCGACGACCAGATACGGTTTGCCGCCGAGTTTGCCGTGGCCGTAATGACGGTCGCGGGTCAGCCCCGGCTGGTCGGCGACGAGGGCGTCACGCGAGCGGGTGAGGCGGTTGAAAAGGGTCGATTTGCCGACATTGGGGCGGCCAACCAGCACCAGCGTCGGCTTCATTGCGCCTCATAGGAGCCGACCGCGCCGCCCGTCGTCTGCGCCACAAAGCCCCCGCCAAGCGTCGTCACGGCAGCGCGGATGGGCGAACTGTCGATTTTCTGGCGGGCGGCGAGGCTGCCGTCTTCGCGCGAGAGGAAGTGGATGTAACCTTCGCCGTCGCCCACCGCGACCAGGCCGCGCTGCGCCGCCGGGCCGGAGAGGCGGCGGTTCTGCAATTTATCCTGCTTCCACAGGCTGCTGCCGTTCTGGCGGTCGAAGGCGTACACCACGCCTTGATCGTCGGTGACGAAAAGGGCGCGGCCATCGAGGGCGAGGCCGGAAGTCGAGGACATGTCCCGCGACCACATCAGCGCCCCGCCCTGCCCCATGTCGAAGCAGGCGACCTTGCCCTGAAAGGCGACGGCGCAAATCTGGCGGCCATCAATGACCGGCGGCGCGACCACGTCGGCGACGCGGTCGAGTTCGGTCGCCCCTCTGGGCTGGGCAACCGGCCCTTCCCAGACCAAGGCGCCGTTCTGCAAGGAAAGGGCAACCAGGCGGCCGCCGGGAAAGCCGACGAACAGGTAGCGGTCGGCAAAGACCGGCGCCCCCGCGCCGCGAATCGCCAGCGTCGGGTTGGCCCGCTGATAAACCCATTTGCGCGCGCCATCGTGGAGATCAAAGAGAAAGACCCGGTTGTCGCCGCTGCGCACGGCGACGCCATCTTCGCTGACCGCCGGGGCGGAGAGAATTTCGCTGCTGGCCCTGGTCTGCCACTGCGGCTTGCCATCGGCGGCGGCAAAAGCCAGCACTTCGCCCTTGTCGGTGCCGACGACGACCAGACTGTTGCTCGCGCCGACGCCAGCCGAGAGTTTTTGCTCGGCGTCGATTTTCCAGACGACCTTGCCGTTTTCGAGGCGGCTGACCGTGCCGTCCTGCCCGGCGACGAACACGGCGTCGCCGACCACGGCGGGAACGAAGGTATAGCTCCCGGCCTTGCCGACGCTGGCCGACCAGAGATTGCGGGCCTCCACCGTCGCTTTGAAATCGGTCAATTGGCCGAGTTTGGGGCCGGAACTGGAAAAGGGGTTGAGCTTGTCGAGCGTCGAACAGCCGCCGAGCAGAAAGCTGGCGGCGAGGAGTGGGGCAAGAAAAGGCAATTTCATTTAAGCGGGCTCCCCAAGGCTATCGAGTTTTTCTTGCAGCAACTGGCGGCCAGGTTCTGCCGTTTTGTTCACTCCGGCGGCCTGGCCCATTTTGTCGAGGGCGGCGCGGTAGGCGGCGCGGGCTTCCGGCTTTTTGCCCTGGGCGAACAGCACGTCGCCGCGCAATTCCTCAAAGCGGGCGGCAAAGGCCGGAGCTGGCGCGGCTTCGAGTTGTTTGAGGGCTTCGTCATATTCTTTGGCGTCGAGCAGGACGGCGGCCAGACGATAATGGGCGAGGTCGCGCACTTCGTCCTTGCCATTGTCGGCGGCCCAGGCGAGCTGGCTGCGGGCCGTTTTGAGATCGCCCGCCTCGATCGAGTGACGGGCGGCGAGCAACGCGCCCAGCGGCGCATAGCTGCTGCTGGCGTATTTTTCGGCCAGTTCGCCCGCGGTGGCCTTGACTTTCGGCATGTCGCCGGTCAGCGCCGCCGCCTCAAGCACGGCGAAAAGGGCTGAAGCCTGCGCCGCCTGACTGTCACGGTATTTGTTCCAGCCCTGCCAGCCAACCATACTCAACGCCGCCGCCGCCAGCACGGCGGTGACGAGGTTGCCGTACATCTTCCACCAGGTTTTCAGGCTGTCGATCTGTTCCTGTTCTTCAAGGTCGTAGGTTGCCATCGGTTTATTCCTCCTCGTCCGCGTCAATCAAATGGCCGATGATCGCTGCCGCCAGATCATCGACGTTCAGTTTCTGTTGCCCGCCTTCCTGGCGCAGGAATTTCAGTTGCGCCGAGCCGTCCGCCGCTTCGTCGTCGCCGATGATGACGGCGACGGGCGCGCCGCTGCCGTCGGCCTTCTTCAACTGCGCTTTGAAACTGCCGCCGCCGCAGTGCAGCAGCACGTTCAGCCCCTGGTCGCGCAAGCCTTCGGCGACGCGGAAGGCTTGCCGGGCGGCGGCTTCGCCCTGATGCGCGAGATACACGTCGGGCGCGGGCGCGGCGGGCGCGCCGCCGGATTCCTCAATCAAGGCCAGCAGGCGCTCGACGCCCAGAGCAAAGCCGCAGGCGGGCGTCGGCTTGCCGCCGAGTTGCTCGACCAGACCGTCATAACGGCCCCCGGCGCAGACCGTGCCCTGTGCGCCGAGGCGATCGGTGACCCATTCAAAAACGGTCAGGTTGTAGTAATCAAGGCCGCGCACCAGACGCGGGTTGATGACGAAGGGCAGCCCGGCGTCCTGCAAGATGCGCTGGACGCCCGCGAAGTGGGCGAGCGATTCGGCGCCGAGGTAGTCGATCAGTTTGGGCGCGTCCTCGCAGACCGCCCGCAGGGCCGGATTCTTGCTGTCGAGGATGCGCAGCGGATTGGTGTGCAAGCGGCGTTTGGCATCCTCGTCGAGTTGTTCGGCGTGCCGCTCGAAATGAGCGATCAGCGCCGCCCGGTGGCGCGCCCGCTCCTCCGGCTGGCCGAGGCTGTTGATGTGCAGTTCGATGCCATCGAGGCCGAGATCGGCCCACAGACGCGCGCCCATGAGGATCAGTTCGGCGTCGATGTCCGGCCCGGTGAGACCGAAAGTCTCGACGCCGACCTGATGAAACTGCCGGTAACGCCCCTTCTGCGGCCGTTCGTGACGGAACATCGGGCCGCTGTAATAGAGGCGCTGCGTCTGCCGCGCCGCCAGGTTGTGCTCGATCACGGCGCGGACGCAACCGGCCGTGCCTTCGGGCCGCAGCGTCAGCGCCTCGCCGTTGAGGCTGTCGATGAAGGAATACATCTCCTTTTCGACAATGTCGGTGACTTCGCCGATGGCCCGTTTGAACAGCGGCGTCGGCTCGACGACGGGCATGCGGATGGGCCGGTAGCCGTAGCTCGCCAGCCAGCCGCGGACGGTTTCCTCGAACAGTTCCCAGAAAGAAGCCTGGTCGGGCAGGATGTCGTTCATCCCGCGCACAGCCTGCAAGGTTTGATTCATGCCGATCGTTTCTTTGGATAAGTGCGCCGGACGTAACGCTCGATAATGTCCTTGAATTCGGCGGCGATCCGCTCGCCCTTCAAGGTCACGGTTTTGACGCCATCCTCGAAAACCGGGGCGGACGGCGCTTCGCCCGTGCCCGGCAGGGAAATGCCGATATTGGCGTGCTTCGATTCGCCGGGGCCGTTCACAATGCAGCCCATGACGGCCAGCGTCATGTTTTCGGCCCCGTCATACTGCGTTTTCCATTCGCCCATGCGGGCGCGGACGAAATTCTGCACATCGCCCGCCAGTTCCTGAAAAAAGGCACTGGTCGTCCGCCCGCAGCCGGGACAGGCCGCGACCATCGGCGTAAAAGCGCGGAGATTCATGGTTTGCAGAATCTCCTGGGCGACGGTGACTTCCTGGGTGCGCGAACCCTTCGGTTCCGGCGTCAGCGAGACGCGGAGGGTATCGCCGATGCCTTCCTGCAACAGCACGGCCAGCGCGGCGGTCGAGGCGACAATGCCTTTCGAACCGATACCGGCTTCGGTCAGGCCAAGATGCAGGGCGTAATCGCAGCGGCGGGCGAGATCGCGGTAAATGGCGATCAGATCCTGAACGCCCGATACCTTGCAGGAGAGGATGATTTTTTCTCCGGCAAGACCGATGTCCTCCGCCTTGGCCGCCGATTCCAGCGCCGAGGCGGCCATCGCCTGACGCATCATCGCCGTCGCGCCGAGCGGCTCGGCGCGGCGGCTGTTGTCGTCCATCAGCCGCGCCAGGAGCGCCTGATCGAGACTGCCCCAGTTGACGCCGATACGCACCGGCTTGTCGTAACGGCAGGCGAGTTCAATCATCTGCGCGAACTGCTCATCCTTCTTCTGGCCGAAACCGACATTGCCCGGATTGATGCGGTACTTGGCCAGCGCCAGGGCCGCCGCCGGTTCGTCGGCAAGCAGCCGGTGGCCGTTGTAGTGAAAATCGCCGATCAGCGGCACAGGAAGGTTCATCCGGTCGAGATGCTCGCGGATTTTCGGCACGGCGGCAGCGGCTTCCGGCGTATTGACGGTGATCCGCACCAGTTCCGAACCGGCGCGGGCGAGTTCGGCGCACTGGATGGCGGTGGCCAGATCATCCGCCGTGTCGGTATTGGTCATCGACTGGACGACCACCGGCGCGTCGCCGCCAAGGCGGACATGGCCGACGGCGGTGGCGCGGGCAAGGCGCTTGGGGGCCGGACTCACAGCGGCTTACTCCAGCGCCAGACGGGCAACGTCGCCCTTGGTCGACGGCCCCAGATCAACCGCCTTGCCGCGCCAAGTCAGGCGCACGCCGGGCGCATAGCCAATCACCAGCGATAACGGCGGCGGCCCGTTCAAGACCTGCTCGCTGCCAGCGGTCATGCGCTGCGAGAAGATGAGGCGGCTGTCGCGGTCGTGCACTTCGACCCACGATTCCTGGTCGGCCACCAGACGCAAGGCGCCGACGGGTATCGCCGCCGACTCGGGGGATGCGGGGGTAGCAGGCGGCGCTTCGACCGGAGTCGGCACGACTTCTTCAGCCACCTCCGGGTTGATGATCTGCGGCGGCGTCGTCTCTGGCGGGAAGGGCGGCTCAGTTTCGGCGGCGGGCGGCGCGGCAGGCGCTTCCGGCGGGCGGCTCAGCGCCTTCAGCGCCGCTTCGGCGCTTTCGCGCCAGTTCGACAAATCGCCGGGGATGAGGAAATAAGCCAGCGCCGCCAGGAGCAGCAGAAGACCGCCCGTCAGCATGACCAGACGATCACGCCGCACCCCGCTGCCGTTGCCCATCGGCGGTCGCCGGGCAGGTAACGGCGTCAGCGGGGCGGTCGGTTTGGCCAGTAGCTGGTCGAGCATCGCCATCAAGGGCGCGGCGTCGAGGCCGAGCAGCCGGGCGTAATTGCGGACAAAGCCGCGAATGAAGGTTGGGCCGGGCAGGGCTTGCCAGTTGTCGCCTTCCAGCGCCACGACCTGACGGGCGCTGAGTTTGAGCGTCTGCGCCACGTCGACGACTTTCAGCCCGCGCGCCAGACGGGCGGCGGCCAATTGCTCGCCGACCGAGGGCGGCGACGCGGCGACCACCGTCTCGACGGGCGGCGTCTCTTTGCCCGCAGTGGCGTCGGCTGTGATGTCCGCTTCGCTCATTCAAAATTGCCCTTGAGAAATTCCTGATACTCCGGCGAAGTCGGGTAACGGCTCCGCAACTGCGCGGCAAAACCGCTTTCGGCCCCTTTGTTGCCCGCCCTGCGCTCAAGCCGGATGGCCAGCCACAGGGCTTCCGCCGTTGGCGACATCATCTCCTTGAGGATATCGTTGAGATAGACGCGCGATTCGTCGAGATTGCCGCGCCGATAAAACAACTTGGCCAGTTCCAGCCGCGCCGCCAGCGCGCCATCTTGCGACAACTGCACGGCTTGCAACAGATATTGCAGGGCGCCATCGTCGTCCCCCGCCTTCACGGCGCAGGCCCCGGCATTGGCGTAGGCGACACCCGGTGTTTCATAAAGCGGATTTTTCAGGGCGTTGAGAAAATAGCTGATCGACTGCCGCGCCTTGCCGGTATCGCAGAGGAACCAGCCGTAGTTGTTATTCACTTCCGGGTCGTTGGGGGCGGCTTTGACCGCCCGCTGAAAATCGTCCTCGGCTTTGCCGTATTCCTTGAGCGAGCTATAGACCAGGCCGCGCACGCTGTAGGCCGGGTAGTAGCCGGAATCGGCCTTGAGCGCGATCGCCAGATGCTCGAGGGCAACGCTCGGACTACCGGCCTGAAAATAGGCGGCGCCCAGTTCGGTATGAATTTTGGCTTTACTCCGCGGCTCGCTCTGAGCGCCGCGTTCGCCGCTCAGATTGCCGTAATTCTGGGCCTGGGCCGTCAACGCGCAAGCGCACGACAGCGCCCCCAGGATGCTGAGCCAGCGGCCCGATTTTTTTTCCGTTTTCATCCGTAGCTTGCCTCCGTAAACAGGATTGTCCTGCCCGCTATCCGCCGCCTCCGGTCCCGCACTTGCCCGGCCAGTTGGCCGCAGGCGGCGTCGATGTCGCCGCCACGCGTTTTGCGCGTGGTAGTGACAATGCCCGCCTCTATCAGCGTATCGGCAAAACGGCGTAGCCGCTCGCCGGATGAACGCCGAAACGGCGAGCCGGGGAAGGGGTTGAAGGGAATCAGGTTGAACTTGCACGGCACGCGCTTGACCAGAGCCAGCAATTCACGGGCATGGGCGTCGCTGTCGTTGATACCGGCGAGCATCACATACTCAAAGGTGACGAAATCGCGCGGCGCTTTGTCGAGGTAACGCTGACAAGCGGCCATCAGCTCAGAGAGCGGATATTTCTGGTTGATCGGCACCAGTTGGTTGCGCAACAGATCGTTCGGCGCGTGCAAGGACACCGCCAACGCCACCGGACATTCATCCCGCAAACGGTCAATCGCCGGCACGAGGCCGGAAGTGGACACCGTGACCCGGCGACGCGACAGGCCATAGGCGTTGTCATCGAGCATCAGCCGGAGCGCCGCAACGACGTTGTCGAAATTGGCCAGCGGCTCGCCCATGCCCATCAGGACGACGTTGGAAATCGCCCGCTCATCGCCATGCCTCACGCCCAGCGCCTGATTGGCCTGCCACAACTGACCGATGATTTCGGCCACCGTCAGGTTACGGTTGAAGCCCTGTTGGCCGGTCGCGCAAAAAGCGCACTCGAGGGCGCAACCGGCCTGGGTCGATACGCACAAGGTTCCCCGGTCATCTTCGGGAATGAACACGGTTTCAACCGCGTTGCCGTTGCCGACGTCGATGAGGAACTTGCGCGTGCCGTCAGCCGAGCCTTGGTCGGCAATGACCGGCGGCGGATACACCACCGCCCGCGTCTTCAGCTTGTCGCGCAGACTTTTGGCGATGTCGGTCATGGCGGCGAAATCCGCCACGCCGGCGCGATGAATCCAGCGCAACACCTGGCGGGCGCGAAAAGGCTTTTCGCCCTCCCCGGCAAACCAGGCGGCGAGGCCATCGGCGTCAAGATCTAGAAGGTTCTGCATGGGATTGGGATGTGGCGGAAAACGATCCCGAATCTTCAAAACGGCAAACTCAGCGGCCAGCGTAAACGTTCAGGCCGGGGAAGAAAAAGGCCACTTCGACCGCCGCCGTCTCGGCGGCATCCGACCCATGCACGGCATTGGCGTCGATCGACTCGGCAAAATCGGCGCGGATGGTGCCTTTATCCGCCTTCTTCGGATCGGTCGCGCCCATCAGTTCACGGTTTTTGGCGATGGCGCTGTCGCCTTCCAGCACCTGAATCATCACCGGGCCGGAGGTCATAAAGGCAACCAGATCCTTGAAGAAAGGCCGCTCCTTATGGACAGCGTAAAACTGCCCGGCCTCCTGCGCCGACAGCCAGGCCATGCGGGCGGCGACGATCTTGAGGCCCGCCTGCTCGAAGCGGGCGTAAATCTGGCCGATGACATTTTTGGCCACAGCGTCGGGTTTGATGATGGACAGGGTACGTTCGATAGCCATTGAGATTGCTCCATTAAAGCAGGATAGTTGGAAAACAGGCTATTTTAGCAGATTCGCCCCGCTCGCCGCTGCCTCGGTAGCGAGCAAAAATCAAGCGCCGCCCGTGCCTGACGGCTTACGCAATGGCTCGCGCAAGAGCGCAAAATCGCGCGGCGCGACATATTGCAGCAACTCCTTGCCATCGCTATCGACCACAATAGCCAGACCCAACTGCGGATAAAAGAGATGCACGCGCTTTTCTCCCTCTGGCAAACGCTCTGTCGGCGGGCCGAAACGCTGGACGATGGCGGCTTCATCGAGATTGACCGCCGGAATCACCGCCAGCGACTTGATTGCCGCCTGTTCCAAAGCCGCCAGATCGTCCGTGTGCAGCGTGATCTTGCGCGTCGTGCTTTCCATATGCCTGGCCTTCAAGGCCCGCTCGCGCATGGCGGCAACCGCCTCCGGCGCGACATCGAGCGCCGCCACCAGACGGGCCTGGACAAAACCGAGCATCACCCCGCTGTAGTACGCCTCGACCGCGCCCACCTCATTCGGCTGGGCGATAATCGCCACTTCCAGGTCATTGCCCAGCGCCGCCTTGAGATCGGCCAGCGAACTCCGCCCCGGCTGCACGCCAAAAACCGTGCTGCCACCCTGACCATCCAGCTCGATCTGCCACGGCAAATGACGCCCCGCCTCCTCCCCGCCTTCTGGAGCCGGAACCAGAAAAGAAAGCGCCAACACAAGGAAAACGAGGCCCAGCAGATAAAATGCGAATTTCATGGCAAGGACGGCAAAGAAGGGATGGCCGATTGTGCCACAGGCCTCTGGCGAGGCGCGGCCAAAAAAATTGCCGTCGCGGACTTGGATTGGCCGACAGCATGTTTTATGCGCTCCACACAAGCCTATCGTCTGCCGAGACGGACATGGTTATACTTAAAATATTCCAACCTCAATATCTGGAGAACCGAATGTACAAGCACATCCTCCTGCCGACCGACGGATCGCGCCGTTCCGAAAAAGCCATCCGCGCCGGAATCAACCTCGCCAAGCAGCTCGGCGCGCAGGTCACGGCAATTTTCGTCAGCGAGGCAACCTATATCGAGCAGATTGACACCGGTCGCAAACCACACGCCGAGGAAGCCTTGGCTTTTGCCACCAAACAGGCCGAAGCGGTCGGCATGACCTGCGCCATTGCCTCAGTGGTCGGCGACACACCGGCGCAAAGCATCATTGATTACGCCGAAGCGCATCAATGTGACGTCATCATCATGGGAACGCATGGCCGCACGAAGGTCGGCAAGCTCCTCTTGGGCAGCGTGGCCGCCTCCGTGCTGGCAGATTGCGACATACCGCTCATCCTTTATCGCTAGAACCGCTTCGCCGCGCTAGCGGATGCGACAGTGGTCGCGTTCAGTCAGCGCGCGTCATCCGGCAGATGGCCGCAGGGCATGGCAAAATGACACCGTGCGTCCGCCCGGACAAACAGCGACAAGAGCCACGCCATGAAAATCGCTTCCTGGAACGTCAATTCCCTCAAAGTCCGTCTGCCGCATCTGCTCGACTGGCTGGTCGAGCAGCAGCCGGATGTGTTGTGTTTGCAGGAACTGAAGCTCGAAGACGCCCACTTTCCTCACGCCGAAATCGAAGCCGTCGGTTATCGCGCCGCCTGTTCCGGCCAGAAAACCTATAACGGCGTCGCGCTGCTCGCCCGTCAGCCGATCACCGATATCGTTTGCGGCAATCCGCTCTTTGCCGACGAGCAAAAGCGCCTGATTGCCGGCACGATCAATGGGGTGCGCGTCATCTCGGCCTATGTGCCGAACGGTCAGGCTGTCGGCAGTGACAAGTACGATTACAAACTGCGCTGGCTCGCGGCCCTGGCCGAGTGGCTGGCCGGGGAGCTGGCCGCCTTCCCGCAACTGGCGCTCGGCGGCGACTACAACATCGCACCCGATGACCGCGATGTGCACGATCCCGCCGCCTGGGCTGACGGCATTCTCTGCTCGACCGCCGAACGCGCCGCTTTCCGGCGGCTCCTTGGCCTCGGTTTGCAGGACAGCTTCCGTCTGTTTGAGCAAGCGGACAAAAGTTTTTCGTGGTGGGATTACCGGATGCTCGGTTTTCAGAAAAATCTCGGCCTGCGCATCGACCACATCCTGCTGTCGCCGCCGCTGGCCGCCCGCTGCACGGCGGCTGGCATCGACCGCGCCCCGCGCAAACGCGAGCGTCCGTCCGACCACGCGCCGGTGTGGGCGGTGCTCGATTGACATGAACACCGCCGCCATCGACCTCCCGCGCCTGCTCGCCCTCTACCCGGCGCTGGCCGGGCTGAGGCCAGAGCAGCAGATGGCCTTGCTGCAACCCGCCGCCGTCATGCGTCTGCCGGCGGGGGCGCAGGTTTTTGCCGAGCGTCAGCCTTGTCAGGGCTTTCCGCTTCTGCTCGAAGGCCGCATCAAGGTCGGCAAAAGCGCCGCCAATGGGCGTGAACTCATGCTCTACCGGGTTGAGCCGGGCGGTTCCTGCATCATTTCTTCCAGTTGCCTGTTGGGGCGTAGCGACTACAACGCCCGCGGCGTCGCCGAGACGCCGCTGACCCTGCTGCTGCTGCCAGTGCCCGTTTTTGCTGAGTTGATGTTGGCCCACGCGCCTTTCCGCGATTTTGTCTTTCATCTTTTTGCCGAGCGCATCGCTGAGTTGATGCAACTGGTCGAGGAAGTCGCTTTCGCCCGCCTCGACCAGCGGCTGGCCCGCCTGCTGCTGGCCCGCCCGGACGATGTGCTGGCCGTCACCCATCAGCAACTGGCCGACGAACTGGGCAGCGTGCGCGAAATCGTCAGCCGCCTGCTCAAGGGCTTCGCCGCGCAAGGGCTGGTCAGCCTGGGCCGCGAACAGATCACCCTGATCGACCGCTCCGGTCTGCAAGGCATCGCCGCTGTGTGACTCAGGTTACAGACGCCGCCCGCTGGCGCGGGCTACAGTCCGAGCCGCAGTTCCCAACTCTGATGGAGGAAAATTTATGAAAAGCAATGTTGGCGGTATCGACAAAATTTTGCGCATCGTCGTGGGCATCGCCCTGATCGTCTGGGTCGCCGTCATGGGCGGCCCGGTCTGGGCCTGGATCGGCGTCATCCCGCTGGCGACCGGCCTGATGGGCTGGTGCCCGCTCTACCGGATCGTCGGCCTCAACACCTGTTCGTTGGGCAAACGCTGATACAGCGCGGACTTTCCGGCAAGGCGAGCGGGGCAACCCGGCTCGCTTTTTTTTCATGCCTGCCGCGCCACGCCGGAAGCGGCGAGATCATTGGCGAGCCGGACGTAGTCTTCGACCGCCAGGTCTTCCGGGCGCTGGCAGGGGTCGATGCCGAGGGCGGTGATGGCTTTTTCGTCGAGGAGCGGCTTCAGGGTATTGCGCAGCATTTTGCGGCGCTGAGCAAAGGCGGCCTGGACGAGGCGGGCGAAAACCCGCGCATCGACAGCGGTGAGCAGGGCGGCGGCTTTGGGAATGAGGCGGACGACAGCGGATTCGACCTGGGGCGGCGGATCGAAACTTGCGGGCGGCACGTCGAGCAGCCATGCGAGATGGAAGCGGTATTGCAGCATGACCGAAAGGCGGCTGAAGGCGCTGTCGCCGGGGGCGGCGGTCATGCGCGCAACCACTTCCTTTTGCAGCATGAAGTGCATGTCGCGCACGCCTGGCGCGTAATCGGCCAGATGGAACAGCAGCGGCGTCGAGATGTTGTAGGGCAAGTTGCCGACGACGCGCAACTCATCGCCGAGGCGGGCGAAATCAAAGGCGAGCGCGTCGCCTTCATGGACGCTGAGGCGGGCGGGCGGGTAACGGTTTTTCAGGCGGGCAATCAGGTCGCGGTCGATTTCGACGACATGCAGATGGTCGAGACGGGCCAGCAGCGGCTCGGTCAAGGCGCCGAGGCCAGGGCCGATTTCGACCACGGTATCGCCCTGCTGCGGATCAATGGCGCGGAGGATGGCGGCGATGACGCCGTGATCGACCAGAAAATTCTGGCCAAAGCGTTTGCGGGCGACGTGCCCTCTCATGCCGTCTGTCTACCCGCCATGCGGGCGGCTTCGGTCAGCGCCGCGAACAGGCTGCCGGGGTCGGCCTGGCCCGTTCCGGCGAGATCCAGCGCCGTGCCGTGGTCGACCGAGGTGCGGATGATGGGTAGACCCAGGGTCACGTTGATGCCGTGGCCGAAGGTGGCGTATTTGAGGACGGTCAGCCCCTGATCGTGATACATCGCCAGCACGGCGTCGCCGCCCGCCAGCACGGGCGAGGTGAACATCGTGTCCGCCGGATGCGGGCCGGAAAGATTCAAGCCTGCGCCGCGCAGTTTTGCCAGCACGGGGGCAATCACGTCGATTTCCTCGCGGCCCAGATAGCCGCCTTCGCCCGCGTGCGGGTTGAGGCCGGCGACGAGGATGCGCGGCTGGGCAATGCCGTATTTGTCGCGCAGATCGTCATGCAGGATGCGCAGCGTTTGTTCGAGCGCCAGCGGCGTGATGGCGGCGGGTACGTCTTGCAACGGCAGATGCGTGGTCGCCAGCGCCACACGCAGCGGGCCGCGCCCAGTATCGCCCGCCAGCATCATCACGACCCGCGGCGTCGCCGTTTTTGCGGCGAGATATTCGGTATGGCCGGTGAACGGAATGCCCGCCGCGTTGATGACGCCTTTATGCAGCGGGGCCGTGACCATTGCCGCAAATTCGCCGCTCTGGCAACCGGCCAGCGCCCGGTCGAGCAGGGCCAGCACATGGGGCGCGTTGGCGGGATCGAGCTGGCCGGGAACGGCGGGTTTGTTCAGCGGCAGGTGCAGAACATCGAGCACGCCGGGTTGCGGGGTCTGATCGGAGCGGTAATCGCGCAGCCGCGCCGCCAGGCCAAGCTGCTCCGCCCGCTGTTGCAGCAGCGCCCGGTCAGCCAGCAGCACCGGCTGGGCGTCGCCTTGCCATTCACTCAGGCGCAAGCACAGTTCCGGGCCGATGCCTGCCGGTTCGCCGCTGGTGACGGCGATTTTGGGGGTTGTCATCACCAAGGCCAAGCGGCACGCTTTGATGCGTCCGGGCTGAATACCTCGTTCAAATACATACGCACCCCGACGCCGTTCGCCCTGAGCTTGTCGAAGGGCGGTGCGGAGAGAGCATGCCGAGGCTTGAACCGGGCTTCGCCTGCCCTGAGCAAAGTCGAAGGGAAAAGCTCAGCCCGAACGGAGGTATGAATATTTGCGAGAAACCCGCTCCAAGTCGCAGACTCATCGTTCTTCAATAGCGCGAACCGAAGTTTGGCGAACGAATAGGCGTTTGCCCGTGGATTGCTTGAGGACGAGCATGCCATCCCAGCCACCGAGCGCAAACGCTCCGGAAGCTGGATCATTTGTGCCAAGAAGCTCAACGTCACGATATGAGCGGCCATCGGAAAGAAGGACGTTGTAGCGTTGCCCGATACGTACCGTTTCCTCAATATACGGCAACAGCTTTTCACGTGCTACCCGTTGCCTGCGAGCCTTGAGTTTTGCCGAAACGATGCCATAGACAACAAGAAGAACAATGGCTCCAACGATAAATACCCAGATTTCCACAGATGAGTCTCTTGTGCAATTCATTCAAATTCCTTCGGGCCGAACCAGGCTCATCGTTCATCAAGCCGATTCTCAACATACGCCCGATCCCGCAACTGGCGCAGCCAGTCCTGATAGGCGTCGTCGAGTTTGCGTTCGCGCAGGGCCTGGCGGGCGACGGCGCGTTGGCGTTCGTTGGAAACGTCGCGCTCGCGGCGTTCCAGGACTTGAATCAGGTGCATACCGAAGGGCGACTGGATGACCGGACTCAACTCGCCCGCTTGCAGGGCGTCCATCGCCCGCTCAAATTCCGGGACGGTGTCGCCGGGATTGAGCCAGCCCAGGTCGCCGCCCTTGGCCGCCGAGCCGTCCTGCGAATACAGGCGCGCCTGCTCGGCGAAATCGACGCCGTTCTCGATGCGCTCGCGGACGATTTCGAGCTTGTGCCGGGCGTCGGCTTCCGACTGCACTTCGTTGACGCGCACCAGAATGTGGCGGGCGTGCGTTTGCTGCACCGAGGCGGGTTCGTTGCCGCCGCGCTTGTCGAGCAGTTTGATCAGGTGAAAACCGGCGGATGAGCGCAGCAAACCGCTGACCTGGCCCGGTTGCAGGTTGACGGCCGTCTCGGCATACAGCGTCGGCAGCCGGTCGCGCGGCCGCCAGCCGATGGCGCCGCCTTGCAGGGCGTCGGGGGCATCGGAATAGGTGGCGGCGAGTTCGGCGAAGTTTTCGCCCGCTTGCGCCCGGCCCAGGGCTTGTTCGGCGCGTTCGCGCAGCTTCTGCAATTGTTCGGGGCTGGCCGATTCGGGCGCGCGCAGGAGAATGTGGGCGATCTGGTATTCCTCATTGCCGCCGCTGGCGGCTTGCGCCGCCAGATAGTTGTCGATTTCGCCGTCGGCAATGACCAGTTTGCTGTCGACTTCGCGCTCGCGCAGGCGGGCGATGGTCATTTCGTTGCGGATTTCTTCGCGGAATCGGGCAAATTCGATGCCGTCGGCTTCCACCGCTTTCCTGAACTGCTCCGGCGACATCTTGTTGTTCTCGGCGATGCGGCCCAGCGCCTGATCGAGTTGGGCGTCGTCCGGTTTGAGGCCGGTTTCGCTGGCGTATTGCAGTTGCACCCGCTCCATGATGAGGCGTTCGAGCATCTGCCGCTCCAACTGCTCCTGCGGCGGCAGGGGCGTGCCCTGTTTCCGCAACTGGCTCAAGGCGGCTTCGAGTCGGCTGTCGAGTTCATTTTTGGTAATGATCTCGTTATCGACAATGGCGACGATGCGGTCGCCATCAATGATATTGGCCGCGACGGCGGGCGTCGAGGCGGCGGCAAGGAGGCCCAGCAGGCTGAACAGGGCAAAGAGGCGAGTGGTCAGTTTGTTCATGGTGGCGATCAGAAAGAAGGCTGATTGTTGGCGAAGGGCAGTTCGTTGGTCTTGCCATAACCGGCAATGCTACGCCGCAACAGGTTGATGGGGTTGGCCCCGATACTACCGAAATCCTTGAGTTCAAGTTGGAAAAAGACCGAGGTGTTGGGCGAGCCGGAGAGCGCCGCCAGCCGCTGGCCGACCAGGCGCACCGACCAGCAGTCGGCGTTGTATTCAATGCCGCCAATGGCTTCGAGCAGTTGTTTGTCGCGCAGCGAGTAATTGTAGCGGCCCACCGCGTACCAGCGCGGCGCAATCGGCCATTGACCGGCAATGTCGATCTGCTTGACCAGCGGCCTCTGGGCGTTGAGCGGGTCACGGGTGAAGCGGTAGCTGGCACTCAGCACCTTGCCGAAATCGGGCTGAAAGCGGGCGCCGACCGAGAAGCGGTCATTGGTCCGGGCTTCCTGATTGTATTCCCAGGCGAGATCGGCGTAGGTTTTGGGCAGGACGACGCCGGTGATGGCGGCGACCGTGTTGGAGAAGTAATCCTGACGGGTCGTTTCGCCGGGAATCGAAACGCGCTGCGGATCGAAGTAGTAACGCTGGCCGACCATCGCCTTGACCCGCTCGGCGCCGGTCTTCGGGTCGAGCAGGCGGGTGGTCAGGGCGGCGGTCAACTGGTTGGCGTCGTTGATGCGATCAAAGCCGCTGTAGCGGTTTTCCGAAAACATCTGGGCAAAATTGAAGTCGGAAAGGGCCGTGTCGAACAGCGGCAGATTGTTCTGTTTGCGATAAGGGATGTAGACGTAGTAAAGACGCGGCTCCAGGGTCTGGATGTAGTCGCTGCCGAGCCAGCCGGTATCGCGCTCGAAAACCATCGTCGCATCGAGCGTCAGGGTCGGCAGGGTACGGGTCACGCTGTCCCGGCCATCGGTCATGGGCTGATCCATCTGGTAACGGGTCATGTGCAGGCCGAACTTGGGCGCGATCTGAAAGGCCGGATGGACGATGGGCAGGGAAAACTGCGGGTACATGACGAGGCGGCTGCCATTGGGATTGGTCACCGTATCCGGGTGGGTGAAGCGCGAATACTGGCCGGTCATCATCACGTCGGCGTTAAACAGATTCGGCTTGTAGATATTGAAATTGACCCGTGGCTCAATGAAATAAGGGCGGGCGATCGGCGTCGCCGGGTCGGGTTGCAGGGTCTGATAACGCAGCACTTCGAGCGAGGTGCTCAACCACGAGGTCGGGCTGTAGCCGAGGAGCGCCTGGCGCAGCAACTGGGTTTGCGATGTTTTGAGGAGCCGCGACGACATGTCTTCCCAGTACTGATCGTCGGATACGCCTTGCCAATTCAAGGTGGCGCTGACGCCGCGACCCAGGTTGTGCTGATGTTCGATCTGATAGGCATAGCGGCGCTCGCCGGTCATCTCGTCCTTGGGCATGAATTCGGCCAGCGTCGTTCCCCGGTAATTGGCGCCGAGGTAACGCGCCTCGCCGCCCAGTTGAAAGCCGCGCTTGGCCATGAAGCGCGGCTCGATGGTGGCGTCGTAATTGGGGGCGATGTTCCAGTAGTACGGCAGACTGAGGTCAAGGCCGTTTTTCGACGACGCCGACAGCGAGGGATAGAGAAAACCCGATTTGCGCTTGCCATTGATCGAGAAGGAACCGACGGGCAGATAGAAAATCGGCGCTTCCTTGAAACGCAGGGTGGCATGACGCACATTGGCGACTTCCCGGTCGTAGTCGAGATGCAGCGAATCCGCCCGCAGATACCAATCCTCCTGCCCCGGCTTGCAGGTCGAATAGGTGGCGCGGCTGAAGCGGAACTGGTTTTCGCCCTCGAAATCGAGCCGTTCCGCCTGGCCGGTCGCCTCCGACGGGCGGCGCTCCGGGGTCACGGTCGGCAGGCCGTAGCTGTTCGGCACATTGAGCATCATCGGCGCGCCGGACGACGAAGCATCGCTGGTCGCCACCCGGACGGCGATCAGTTTCTTCTCATAGAACTCGCTCTCGACCATCCGGGCGAAGTTGTAATTGACCTGCTCGGTATGGCCGACCTGGTCGGCGAGACGCATTTTCAGATACGGCGTCGCCATCACCGCGCCATCCTGCAACAGGCGGACATCGCCGGTGGCTTCGGCCTCGTCATCGGGAATCCGGTACAGCACACGGTCGGCAAAGATCAGGGAACCGGCCTGACGCGCTTCGACATGCCCCTCGACGATGGCCGTCTGATCGGTCTGGCCGGTCAGCCGGTCGCCGCTCAGAAACAGCGGCCGCTGATCGCCATTTTTGGCCGGCGGCGCCAGACCGAGGCCGATCCACGAAGGCCGCGCGTCCTTGTCGGCCATGACATTGAAGCGGCGCTCCGTCTTCAGCAGGAGCGGTTCATCCGGCCCGGCTGCGGCTGCCTCTGCCGTCGGCCAGCCGACGAGCAGACAGTAGATCAAGACGGCGAGCGGGCGTTGGGGAGAACCGGGCATCGGGCTTCAGCGGCGGGTTAGGGCCAGAATTGCGGATGCCCTGAGTGTTAAAATCCGCGCATTTTACAACGAACCCACCCTGCCCGATGTCTCCTCAAGCGCCGCGCGATCAACTGGTCACCGACTGGGTTGCCAGCCGCTTTCCCAATCAGGCCGTCACCATCGCCCCGGCTTCCGCTGACGCCAGCTTCCGCCGCTATTTCCGCCTCAGTTGGGCAGGGCCGGACGGCGCGACGACGCGCATTCTCATGGACGCTCCGCCAGAAAAAGAAGACTGCCGCCCCTTCATCAAGGTCGCCGGGCTGCTCGCCAGGGCCAGACTCGCCGCCCCGCGCGTGCTTGACCAAGATCTCGAAAACGGCTTTTTGCTGCTCACCGATCTCGGCCGCATCGACTATCTGGCCGCCCTCAAGGCCGACCTGTCGCTCGCCGACGCCCTGATCCGCCCGGCGCTCGACGCTTTGCGGCAATGGCAGTTGTCGTCTGCCGCCGCCACCCTGCCGCCCTATGACGCCCCGTTGCTGCGCCGCGAGCTTGATCTTTTCCCGGAATGGTTCATTGGCCGCCATCTCAATCTGAAATTGAGTGATGACGACAAGCTGATGCTCGACCGGACTTGCAAGTTCCTCATCAATGCCGCCCTCGGTCAGCCCAAGGTCTTCGTGCACCGCGACTTCATGCCGCGCAACCTGATGGTGGTCGAATCCGCCGACCGTCTGACGCCCGGCATCATCGACTTTCAGGACGCCGTTTATGGCCCCTTGACTTACGACCTCGTTTCGCTGTTCCGCGACGCCTTCATCTCCTGGGAAGAAGAGCAGGAACTCGACTGGGTCGTCCGCTACTGGGAAAAAGCGCGCGCCGCCAGCCTGCCGGTGCGCGAGGATTTCGCCGCGTTCTGGCGCGACTACGAACTGATGGGCCTGCAACGCCACCTCAAGGTGCTCGGCATCTTCTGCCGCCTCCATTACCGCGACGGCAAGGACAAATACATCGCCGACCTGCCCCGCTTCATCGGCTACGCCCAGAAAACCGCCAGCCGCTATGCGCCGTTGCAGCCGCTGGCCAAACTGCTTGAGCGGCTGGCCGTCTGAATGAAAGCCATGCTGCTGGCCGCCGGGCGCGGCGAGCGGATGCGCCCGCTCACCGACCACACGCCAAAGCCGCTGCTGCCGGTTGGCGGCAAGCCGCTGATCGTCTGGCATCTGGAAAAACTGGCGCGGGCCGGACTGCGCGATGTCATCATCAACCACGCCTGGCTCGGCCAACAGATCGAGCAGGCGCTGGGCGACGGCGCGATGTGGGGACTCACCATCACCTACTCCCCCGAACCCCCCGGCGCGCTGGAAACAGCGGGCGGCATCGCCAAAGTCCTGCCGCTCCTTGGCGACGCCCCCTTTCTGGTGGTCAGCAGCGACGTGTTCTGCGACGCCGATTTCGGGCGATTCGCCCATTCCGCTCCCATCACCGGCGGCGCTCACCTGCTCCTGGCCGACAACCCGCCGCACCACCGGCAAGGCGACTTCTCTCTCGACGGCGCGCGCCTTCTCGCCGCCAATGGTCAGCCAACGCTCACTTACACCGGCATCGGCATTTTTTCCCCCGCCCTGTTCCGCGCCGTGCCGCCCGATCAACCGCTGAAACTGCGCCCCCTGCTCGACGCCGCCATCGGCCACGGCATCGCCACCGGCGAACGCCACCCTGGCTGCTGGGCCGACATCGGCACGCCGGAACGGCTGGCGGCATTGAATGAGGCGCTTGCGACCCGATGATCGACACATCCCCGCCGCGCCCGGCAGCCCAGAACAAAGAGTTGGTCGCGCTCTGCGGCCTCGCCGCCCTCTTGATCGTCATCGTCGCCATTGACAGCTAACGCCATGCCCTACCTCAAACCCTGGATCAGTTACGCCGATCAGGTCAATTTGCTGATTGCTCGTGGCATGAAAATCGAGGATAGCGCCTTGGCGCTCGATTATCTGGAACGCATCGGCTATTACCGTTTGAGCGGCTACTGGTACGCCTTTCGGCAACGGAGCGGCCCGCCGATCCGCCTCGATGAGTACGGTCGAAAACCCAAGGGACTCAAGGCCGGGACGACCCTGAGCGAAACTTTCAGACCCGGCGCAAGCTTCCAGAATGCCGTCGATCTCTACGTTTTTGACAAAAAACTCCGGCTCTTGGTCATGGATGCGCTGGAGCGCGTCGAAATTGCCTTGCGGGTCGACATTTCTCATACATTGGGCAAACTCGACCCTTTCGCTTACTTGAACCCGGCGCTGTTTCATGTCGATTTTGCCAGCAAGCTCGACCGCAATAGCGGACTTTCCCGCCATCACGCCTGGCTGGGAAAACACGCGCAATTGATTGGCCGCTCCAAAGATGAGTTTGTCAAACACAACAAGGGCAAGTACGGTTTGCCGCTCGCCATCTGGGTTGCTTGCGAAGTCTGGGATTTCGGCACGATGTCCATGCTCTTTGGCGGGATGCGCGAAACGGAACAGGACGCCATCGCCAGCCTGTACGGCGTCAGCAACGGTCGCGTCTTTGCCACCTGGTTGCGCAGTCTGAACTATCTGCGCAATGTCTGCGCCCACCATGGCCGCCTGTGGAACCGCAATATCGTCGAACAGCCGCGCTTGCCGCCCGCTGCGGAAATTTCCTGGGTCGCCCCGTTCGCCGCCAATGACCATGCTCGCGCCCGCTGCTTTCTGTTGTTGCGGATGAGCTGCCATCTGCTGCGTATCATCAACCCCAATTCAACATGGCCGGAGCGCATGAAGGCGCTGCTCTCCGACTTTCCAGACCTGGAGCACATCGGGTTAAGCCTGAGCGGGATCGGCGCGCTTCCCAATTGGCGGGCTGACTGGTAAGTTTCCCATGCGGCAGGCAATAAAAAACCCCTCAGCAGCTTCCCCGCCGAAACGAGGTCACCGAGAGGGGCCGTGTTGAAGTGGATTATATGCACGCCGTCCGTTAAGGACAAGGAAAATTTTTCCCGACAACATGCAAAAAATCAACCTGTTATTCCGTTTTCAGATCAAGCGGGTACGCGAAGACGAAGCGCCGACAGTACGCTTGTACGGCACGCGACGTCGACAAAATCATCGTTTGATCTGGAAATGGAATTAGAAAATTTCAATACCGCACATGCCCGCCAACCCCTTCCTCGCCCGCCGCCGACGCCTGTTGACAACCCTTGGCGACGGCATTGCCGTTATTGCCACCGCGCCGGAGGCTGTCCGCAACCGTGATACGCATCATCCTTATCGTTTTGACAGCTATTTCTGGTATCTCACGGGCTTCTCCGAGCCGGAGGCGGTGTTGGCGCTGGTCGGCGGCAAGCGGCCCAAAAGCATCCTGTTCTGCCGCCCAAAGCATGAGGAGCGGGAAATCTGGGACGGTTTCCGTTATGGGCCGCGGGCGGCGAAAGCGGCCTTTGGCTTTGACGCCGCTTACCCCATCGCGCAGTTTGATCGCAAGTTTGCCGGATTGCTGGCCGACCGTCCGGCGCTGTGGCATACCTTTGGCGGCGACGCGGCTTGGGACAAGCGCCTCACCGCCGCGCTCAATACCGTGCGCGGGCAGGCGCGGGCAGGCAAGCGCGCGCCGCGCCTGATCCGCGATTTGCGCGCCGAACTGGACGCTATGCGGCTCGTCAAGGACGACGCGGAGGCGGCGAACCAGCAACGCGCCGCCGACATCACCAGCGCCGCCCACGCCCGCGCCATGCGCTTTTGCCGTCCCGGCATGGCCGAATATCAACTGGAAGCCGAACTGATCCATGAATTTCGCCGTCATGGCGGCGTCCATGCCTATCCGCCGATCGTCGCGGGCGGCGTCAATGCCTGTGTGCTGCATTACGTTGCCAACGACAAGCCGCTGGCCGATGGCAGCCTCGTCCTGATCGACGCCGGTTGCGAGATTGAGGGTTACGCCGCCGACATCACCCGCACCTTTCCGGTTTCTGGCCGTTTTTCCGCAGCGCAGAAGGATGTCTATGAAATCGTTCTGGCCGCCCAGGCCGCCGCTTTGGCCGCCATCGCGCCGGGCCGCGGCTTTGCCGAAGCGCATCAGGCGGCAGTGCGCGTACTGACGGCGGGATTGGTCGATCTCAAACTGCTGGCGGGCGATGTCGATAATCTCATCGAAAAAGGCGCTTACAGCCGCTTTTACATGCACCGCACCGGCCACTGGCTCGGCCTCGATGTGCATGACGCTGGCGATTACAAAAGCGGCGGCGCATGGACGACCCTGCAACCCGGCATGACGCTGACGGTCGAGCCGGGCCTGTACATTCGCCCCGCCGCCGACGTGCCGACGGCGCTGGCTGGCATCGGTATTCGCATCGAGGACGACGCACGGGTGACCGCCGATGGCTGCGCCGTCTACACCAGCGCGCCGAAAACGGTGGCGGAAATCGAGGAGACCATGCGCCATGACTGAAACGCCTGAAGCGGTCGACATCCTCATCGTCGGCGCTGGCCCGGTCGGCCTGACGCTGCACCGGGCGCTGGCGGCGGGCGGGCAATCGTCGCTGCTGATCGACCGCCAGCCCCGCTCGGCAGCCCTCGCCGACCCGCGGGCCTTGGCGCTGGCGCACGGGGCGCGGCAATTGCTGGAGCAGATCGGGAGCTGGCCGACGGGCGCGGCAACGCCGATCGAAACCATCCATATCGGCCAGCAGGACGGCTTGGGCCGAACCCTGCTCGACCGCGCCGATTACGGCTTGCCCGCCCTCGGTTATGTGCTCCGCTACCGCGATCTGGCGGCGGCGCTGGCGGCATCGGTGGCCGCTGGCAGTCTGCTGGAGGAAGCGGAGATTGTCGATATTTCGGCGTCTGACCAACCTCAGCCCCCCTCCCCCGGCCCCTCTCCCACGAGGGGAGAGGGGAGCGAGGGTCTCGTCGTCACCCTGCGCCACGCCAGCCAAAGCCGCAAAATCCGCTGCAAGCTCCTGGTTCATGCCGAAGGCGCGTCGGGTCATGCGCCGGATGTTGCCTGCCACGACTACGCCCAGCACGCGGTGATCTGCGAAGTCAGGCCCAGCCCCGGCCACAACCGGCGGGCATGGGAGCGGTTCACGCCGGATGGGCCGCTGGCGCTGTTGCCGCTGGGCGAGCAGTATTCGGTTGTCTTCACCCTGCCGCCCGCCAAGGCGGAAGCGGTGATGGCGCTCGATGACGCGGCCTTCGTCGCCGCCCTGCAAAGCCAGTTCGGCGAGCGCCTGCGCTTTGCCGACCCCGGCCCGCGCTTTTCTTTTCCGCTGGCGCTGCGTCAGCGGCGGCATCTGGCGAGCGGCAGCGAGGTCTGGATTGGCAACGCGGCGCAGACGCTGCACCCGGTTTCCGGTCAGGGCTTCAATCTCGGCCTGCGCGACGCCTGGCAACTGGCGGAAATTCTGTTGAACGACGGGATCAGCCCCGCCAGCCTGCGCCGCTACGCCGCCCGCCGCCAACTCGACCGCCGCGGCGCCGCCGCCTTTACCGACGGCGTGGTCAAGGTTTTCTCCAACGACTTCCCGCCGCTCAAACTGGCGCGCGGCCTTGGTCTGCTCGCCCTCGACCTGTTCCCGCCCGCCCGCCGCTTCGTCGCCAAACGCATGATCTGGGGTGCGCGCGCCTGGCCGTGAGGCTGGCTCGGACTGCCGACAAGGGGAAATAAGGCATCTATTCCAATTTATAGTAGAAATAGGCTATAATATTATATAGATTCCTATAAATCACTCATTCCCTCCGGGAGCGCCGCGCATGGACGAAAATCGCAACCCTTTCAATCCGGGCGCCGGCGTCAGTCCGCCGGAACTCGCTGGTCGCGCCGAGGTGATGCAGCAGGCGATGACGGCGCTGGAGCGCACGAGGCGCGGGCGTCACGCGAAATCCCTGCTGGTGCTGGGTTTGAGCGGCGTCGGCAAGACCGTGCTGCTCAATGAGATTGCCCGGCAGGCGGGAGAGCGCGGCTATCTGACGGAGATGGTCGAAGCGCAGGACAGCGGCGATTTGCGCCAGATGCTGCTGCATTCGGTGCGTCGTATTTTGCTGCGGCAGGATGGCGGCAAGCAGGCCGTCGAAGCCGTCAAAAAAGGCTTGCGCGTCCTGCGCAGTTTTTTGGGCGGCATCACGGTCAGCGCGGGCGGCGTGGACATCACGCTGGGCGTTGATCCAGAGATTGGTCAAGCCGATAGCGGCGTACTGGAAGCCGATGTGACCGATCTGCTGCTGGCTACCGGACGGGCGGCGCTGGCGGTGCAAAAACCCGTGGCCTTGCTGATTGACGAACTGCAATACATCTCCAAAGAGGAACTGGCGGCGCTGATTCGAGCGATTCATGCGGTCAATCAGGCTGGCTTGCCGCTGATTTTATTTGGCGCGGGTCTGCCGCAACTGGCCGGACAAGCCGGGGACGCCAAGAGTTATGCCGAGCGACTGTTCGAGTTTCCGCGTTTGGACAGGCTGAATGAAGCCGATGCCTGCGCGGCGATTCAGCAGCCCGTCGAAGACGAGGGCGCGCGCATTGAGCGGGCGGCGGTGCAGGAGATTTTCCGGCAGTCGCATGGCTATCCCTATTTTTTGCAGGAGTGGGGCTATAACGCCTGGAACGCCTGCGACGGCGACCTCATCCGTCTGGCCGACGTGCAGGCGGCGACCGCCATTTCTCTGCGCAAGCTGGACGCCTCGTTTTTCCGGGTGCGTTTTGACCGGCTGACGCCGGGCGAACGGGAGTACATGCGCGCCTTGGCGGGCTTGGGTACCGAATCCCAACGCAGCTCGGATGTGGCGGCCAAGATGGGGCGCAAGGCCAGCAGTGTCGCGCCGATCCGTGACAGCCTGATTAAAAAAGGCATGCTGTACGCGCCGGAGCACGGCATGATCGCTTTTACCGTGCCCTTGTTTGACGCGTTCATGTGCCGGGAAATGCCATGAACGCCGCCGGAATCACGCACGCGGCCTGCCGGAGAGCGTCGCCGCCGGCCTTGATACGCGGCAAGGAAACGCCGCCGCCATCCCGGCATCATCGCTTCCCTTTGCCCGCCGTCTGATCCGCATGAAACAAAGCGCCGCCTGGTTCCTCGCTTGTCGTCCGAAGACGCTGACCATCTCGGTGTCGCCCGTCATCGTCGGCAGCGCCGTCGCCTGGCATGAGCACGGCGGTTTGTTCTGGCTACCGGCGCTGGTGGCGGCGCTCGGCGCGGCCTTGATCCAGATTGGCGCCAACCTGTTCAACGACGCCGGTGATTTTTTGCGCGGCGCCGATACGGCGGCGCATCTGGGCGCGCGTCTCGGCCCGCGCCGCGCCACCGCCGAAGGCTGGCTGACGCCGCGCGCCGTGCAGCGCGGGGCCTGGCTGGCTTTCAGCCTCGCCTTTCTCTGCGGCCTCTATCTGGTCAGCCGCGGCGGCTGGCCGATTGTCGCCATCGGCCTCGGTTCGCTGGCGGCGGGCTGGGCCTATACCGGCGGGCCGAAGCCGATTGCCTACGGGCCGTTCGGCGAATGCCTCGTGTTCATCTTCTTCGGCTTGGTCGCGGTCGGCGGCAGCTACTATCTGCAAACGCTCGACCTCAGCAGAACGGCGCTCTTTGCCGCGGCCCTGGTCGGCCTCCACGCCGCCGCCGTGCTGACCGTCAACAATTACCGCGACCGCGATAACGACGCCGCCAACGGCAAGAACACGCTGGCCGTCCATCTCGACCGACCGGCGACGCGCGGGCTGTATGCCGCCGAAATACTCGCCCCCTACATCCTCTTGCCGCTGCTGGCCGATCCCGGCTGGTCGGCGCTGCTGCCGCTCCTGTCGCTGCCGCTGGCGCTCCGCCTGATGATCCGTTTCTACCGCGAACAGCCCGGCCCGGCCTTCAACGGCATCCTTGCCGCCACCGCCGGTCTGCAACTGGCCTTCGCCGTGCTGCTCGCCATCGGTTTGACCATTTGACTATTTTTTAAGCGCCGAGTCGGGTAGACTGCCCGGCTTTCCCTCTCTCACCCACCCCTTGCCGCCTCATGGAATTTCTCGGTTTCCCGCTGCGCAACAATCTCTTTGTCGCCCCGATGGCGGGGGTAACGGATCGCCCGTTCCGCCAGTTGTGCAAGCGGCTGGGCGCGGGTCTGGCGGTGTCAGAGATGGTCACCTCGAACTCGCTCCTCTACGGCAGCGCCAAGACGCTGCGGCGGGCCGACCACGCGGGCGAAGCAGCGCCGGTGGCGGTGCAGATCGCCGGAGCCGACCCGGCCATGATGGCCGCCGCCGCCCGCCACAACGTCGATCACGGCGCACAGATCATCGACATCAACATGGGCTGCCCGGCGAAAAAAGTCTGCCATGTCATGGCTGGTTCAGCCTTGATGCAGGACGAGGCGCTGGTCGGCAGGATTCTCGACGCCGTCGTCGCCGCCGTGCCGGAGACGCCGGTAACGCTCAAATTCCGCACCGGCTGGAATCTCTCCAACAAAAACGCCCCGGCCATCGCCCGCATTGCCGAAAACGCAGGCGTGCGCGCCCTCGCCATTCATGGCCGCACCCGCTGCCAGCAATACACCGGCGAGGCGGAATATGACACCATCGCCCTGGTCAAAACGCTGGTCAAGATCCCGGTCATCGCCAACGGCGACATCACGACGCCGGAAAAAGCGCGGCAGGTGCTTGACGCCACCCAGGCCGACGGCCTGATGATTGGCCGCGCGGCGCAGGGGCGACCCTGGCTGTTTCGCGAAATCGAGCATTATCTCAAAACCGGCGAGCATATGCCGCCTCTTGCAGTCAGCGAAATTCACGCTATCCTGATGGAACATCTCGACGACCTGTATGCCTTTTATGGCATCGAGACGGGGGTCAAGGTCGCGAGAAAACACATCTCCTGGTACACCAAGGGCCTGAGCGGCTCAGCGGCGTTTCGGAAGATGATGAACACGCTGCCCGACGTGCGGCGGCAAAGGGGGGCGGTGCATGACTTTTTCCTGCGCTATGGCGCGGAACCGTCGCACCGGATTGATGCAGACAACAACAAGGAGGCGTTGGCAGCATGAGCCAACAAGATTTGGGGCAGTGCGTCACCAGCGCGCTGGAGCAGTATTTCCGCGATCTGGACGGCGAGAAACCCGCCGCCATTTATGACATGGTTCTAAAGAGCGTCGAAAAGCCGATGTTCGAACTGGTGCTGACCAAGGCCCGCAGCAACCAGACGCTGGCGGCGGAAATGCTCGGCATCAACCGCAATACGCTACGCAAAAAATTGACCGAACATCAGTTGCTCTAAGCCCCGCACTCCCCTCTCCCTTGAGGGGAGAGGGGCTGGGGGAGAGGGTGAAAGCATGCCGAAAGCTCGCCCCCTCACCCCAACCCCTCTCCCACAAGGGGAGAGGGGCTTTTATTGACCACTTCCCAATACCCTGAGTCTCGAAATGACCATCCAACAAGCCCTCATCTCCGTTTCTGACAAAACCGGCGTCGTCGAACTGGCCCAGGGGCTTGCCGCCCTGGGCGTCAAGCTCCTCTCCACCGGCGGCACCGCCAGGCTGCTGCGTGACGCGGGTCTTGGCGTCACCGAAATCGCCGATTACACCGGCTTTCCCGAAATGCTCGATGGCCGCGTCAAAACGCTGCACCCGAAAGTGCACGGCGGGCTGCTGGCCCGGCGCGATCTGCCCGAACACCGGGCGGCGCTGGCGGCGCACGACATCGGCACGATTGACCTGCTGGTCGTCAACCTCTACCCCTTCGAAGCCACCGTCGCCAAACCCGGCTGCACGCTCGAAGACGCTATTGAGAACATCGACATCGGCGGCCCGGCGATGGTCAGGAGCGCCGCCAAAAACTGGCGCGACGTCGCGGTGCTGACCGACGCCGGGCAATACCAGAGCACGCTTGCCGAACTCCAGGCGGGCGGCGGCAAGCTCGCCGACGCCACCCGCTTTGCGCTCGCCGTCGCCGCCTTCAACCGCATCGCCCAGTACGACGCGGCGATCAGCGATTACCTCTCGGCCATTGACTTCGCCGCCTCGGCCAACAGCAAAACGCCCGTCAAACGCCTCTTTCCGGCGCAAACGAACGCCAGCTTCATCAAACTGCAAGACCTGCGCTACGGCGAAAACCCACATCAGGAGGCCGCCTTCTACCGCGACCTGCACCCCGCCCCCGGCTCGCTCGCCGTCGCCGAACAATTGCAGGGCAAGGAACTCTCCTACAACAACATCGCCGACGCCGACGCCGCCTGGGAATGCGTCAAACAATGGCGCGACGCCCCGGCCTGCGTCATCGTCAAACACGCCAACCCCTGCGGCGTGGCCCTTGGCGCGGACGCTTTCGAGGCTTACAGCAAAGCCTTCAAAACCGACCCGACCAGCGCCTTCGGCGGCATCATCGCCTTCAACGTCCCGGTCGACGGCAAGGCGGCGGCAGAACTCAGCAAACAGTTCATCGAAGTCCTGATGGCCCCCGATTTCACGCCCGAAGCCCTGGCCGTCTTCAAAGCCAAAGCCAATGTCCGCATCCTGCGCATTCCGCTTGCCGAGGTCGCCGCCGACGGCGCAACGCCCTGGCAGCGCGGCCAGAACGCGATGGATGTCAAGCGCGTCAGTTCCGGCCTCCTCATGCAGACCAGCGACCATCTCGACCTTGATCCCTCGGCGCTCAAGGTCGTCAGCCAAAAGCAGCCGACCGCCGCGCAAATGCAGGATCTGCGCTTTGCCTGGAAGGTCGCCCACTACGTCAAAAGCAACGCCATCGTCTTCTGCGGCGACGGCATGACCCTGGGCGTCGGCGCCGGTCAGATGAGCCGCATCGACTCCGCCCGCATCGCCAGTCTCAAAGCCGACAACGCCGGGCTATCGCTCAAAGGTTCAGCCGTTGCCAGCGACGCCTTCTTCCCCTTCCGCGACGGCCTCGATGTCGTCATCGACCAGGGCGCGACCTCTGTCATTCAACCCGGCGGCTCGATGCGCGATCAGGAAGTGATCGACGCCGCCAATGAACGCGGCGTGGCGATGGTGTTTACCGGGACGCGGCATTTCCGGCACTGACCCAAGCCGCCCACTGACCACATCAACCCGGAGCCTCTGATAATGCCTGTCATCGTTCTTGGCATGACCATTCTTCTTGCTCAATTATTTCCGCTGGTTTTTACATTACTGCCGCGTCTTCTGATTAAGGATTTATTTCCTGGATACCCCAACTTGGTCGTCGTGGTTTTGTTGATTGTAAAATTCCTCTTTCCTTTGTTGATTACCATTATTTTTGTACAGAAATCGAAGCTAAAAAGCCGCTTGCCAAACAAGATTCCTGGAAAAACCGAAGCTCTCATTGGATTGATTATGTGGGCCATATTTTGGTTGGCGTCTATTTTTGGAGCCAAAGTCGCAGGCAGTCTCGGAATCTTTGTAGTTGGTTCAGTTGCCGCTTATATCATGCCTTTGGCTAATGTTTTTCTATTGATCGGGATTGTAAAAGTGTTGCTCGCAGCGTTACCACGGATGCAAAAAAACCCATGAAACTTCTCGTCATCGGCTCCGGGGGCCGTGAACACGCCCTGGCCTGGCGTCTGGCGCAAGCGCCCGATTTGCAGAAAGTCTATGTCGCGCCCGGCAATGCCGGAACGGCGCGGGAACATGAACTGGAAAATCTGCCCCTCACCGACCCGGAGGCGCTCGCCGATTTTGCCGAGCAGAACAAAATCCTCCTCACCGTTGTCGGGCCGGAAGCGCCGCTGGCGGCGGGTATCGTCAATCTTTTCCGCGCCCGCGGCCTGAAGATTTTTGGCCCGACCCGGGAAGCGGCGCAGCTTGAATCGTCCAAGGATTTCGCCAAGCGTTTCATGGCCCGGCACAAAATCCCGACGGCGGCTTTCGCCACCTTCTCCGATGCCGCCAAAGCCCACGCCTACATTGACGAGAAAGGCGCGCCCATCGTCGTCAAGGCTGACGGGCTGGCGGCGGGCAAGGGCGTCGTCGTCGCCATGACGGCGGCGGCGGCGCATCAGGCTGTCGACGACATGCTCTCCGGCAATACCCTGGGCGATGCCGGTCATCGCGTCGTCATCGAGGAATTTCTCGCTGGCGAAGAAGCCAGCTTCATCGTCATGGCCGATGGTAAGAACGTGCTGGCGCTGGCTTCCAGCCAGGATCACAAGCGCATTTTCGACGGCGACCAGGGGCCGAACACCGGCGGCATGGGCGCCTATTCCCCGGCCCCGTGCGTGACGCCGGAAATCCACGCCAAAGCCATGCGCGAAATCATCCTGCCGACGGTGCGCGGCATGGCCGCCGACGGCATCCCCTACAGCGGCTTTCTCTACGCCGGTTTGATGATCGGCCAGGACGGCTCGCTCAAAACGCTGGAATTCAACTGCCGCCTGGGCGACCCGGAAACCCAGCCGATCATGATGCGCCTCAAATCCAATTTCGTGACCCTGCTCGAACACGGCATCAACGGCACGCTCGACCAGATCGAAGCCGAATGGGACCGCCGCGTCGCCTTGGGCGTCGTCCTCGCCGCCGCCAATTACCCGGAGACGCCGAAAAAAGGCGACATCATCCACGGCCTGCCCGCCGACAACCGCTGCGGCGAGGACGCCCACGTTTTCCACGCCGGAACGGCGGCAGCCAAGGGCGAGATCGTCACCAGCGGCGGCCGCGTACTCTGCGTCACGGCCCTGGGCGAGAACATCCGGCTTGCCCAGAAACGGGCTTACGAAGCCGCCGAAGCCATCCATTTTGCCGGCATGCAATTGCGCCGGGATATTGGGTATCGGGCGATCAGTCGCTGAATCGGGTGCCCAATGGAGCCTATGCGATGACTGACCCGATGTCTCCGGTTTTACTGGTTGATTTTGAGAATATTCAGGAACTGGATTACCTCAAAAAACTGAGAAATACGGATTTTGAAGTCCGTGTTTTTCTCGGCCAGCACCAGGCCAAGCTACCCTCATCTCTAGTCAGACAGGCACAACCATTCGGCACGCGTCTGCAATGGATACAAATGGAAGGCAATGGCAAAAACGCACTGGACTTCCACATTGCCTATAGTGTTGGTCTCTTGGTTGCCGAGGACCGCAAACGGCGAATTTACGTTTTATCCAAGGACACAGGCTTCGATCCGCTGATTACCTACCTGACAAAGCGAGGCATCGCCTGCGAACGCATCGAGGAACTGGGCAAATTCCTGATCGCCGGAAAATCTGTCCCAGAAAAGCCAGCAACACGCGCTATCAGCACGGCAAACGCTGAAAAATCTCAGCCGCCCCCAAATACCGCACCGGTCAATGTTTCTGAAAAAATACCGCCGCTGGCTGACATCATCCTGTACATCAATACCATTCCCTCACGTACCCGACCCAAGAAACCCAAAACCTTAGCCGCCCACCTCGCCAGTCATTTCAAAAAACAAAGCCCTGACACCGATTTTTCCGCAGTAGTTGGCGAACTGGAAAAGATCGGAAAAATCACGGTCAGCGGCGACAAACTCAGTTATCACGATCAACCATGACCGCCCAACACCTCAAAAACTATTTCACCAACCTGCAAAGCCGCATCGTCAGCGAACTGGAAGCCTTTGACGGTCAATCCTTCCGCACCGACGCCTGGCAGCGGCCGGAGGGGGGCGGCGGGATTTCGCGCTTGATTGAGGAGGGCAATTTCTTCGAGCGCGGCGGCGTCAATTTTTCGCACGTCACCGGCAGTTCGCTGCCCGCTTCGGCCACTGCCGTCCGCCCGCAACTGGCGGGCCGCGCCTGGGAGGCGATGGGCGTCTCCTTGGTGCTGCATCCGCGTAACCCGTACTGCCCGACGGCGCATATGAATGTCCGTTGCTTCATCGCCAGGAAGGCGGGCGAAGCGGATGTCTGGTGGTTTGGCGGCGGCATGGACATGACGCCCTATTACGGCCAGCGTGAGGACGCCGCGCATTTTCACCGCGTCTGCCGCGATGCCCTGACGCCATTCGGCGACGATCTGTACCCGAAATACAAGCAGTGGTGCGACGATTATTTCTTTCTCAAGCACCGGAACGAACCGCGCGGCATCGGCGGCGTCTTTTTCGATGATCTCAACGACGGCGGCTTCGCCCGCTGCTTTGCCCTGACCCAGGCGGTCGGCGACCAGTTCACCGCCGCCTATCTGCCGGTGCTGGCCCGGCGGCGCGATACGCCCTACGGCGAGCGTGAGCGCGATTTTCAGGCTTACCGGCGCGGGCGTTATGTTGAATTCAATCTGGTCTGGGATCGCGGCACCCTGTTCGGCCTGCAATCGGGCGGGCGCACCGAAGCCATCCTGATGTCGCTGCCGCCCATCGTCAAATGGCGCTACGACTGGCAACCCGCGGCGGGCAGCGCCGAGGCCGAACTGTACGAGATTTTCTTGAAGCCGCAGGATTGGCTGGCCTGAGCGGGAGATCGTCATGCCCGCTGCCCCGTCTTTTAGCGCCGACGAAAGGCAGGCGCTGCTGGCCGTCAAAGGCGTCGGCCCCGCCGTCATTGGCCGCCTCGAGCAGATGGGCTTTGCCTCGCTGGCAGCTCTGAGCGAGGCCGATGCGGCGGAAATCGTCGCCAGCGCCGCCGCCCTGACCGGCTCGACCTGCTGGAAGAACAGCCCACAAGCCCGCGCCGCGATCGAGGCGGCCATTGCCCTGGCCAGGCGAACCCATCACCGATAGTCGACGCGCCGTCACAGACAATCACAACGGCCTTCGGTACGATGACGGCTTTTTCAATCTGGATTGGAAAATGATGAATGCCTTGCGAATTGCGGTAGTGGGCTACGGCAACATTGGCCGTTATGCGGTCGAAGCGGTTGCCGCCGCGCCGGATATGGAACTGGCCGGGGTCGTCCGGCGCAGCGCGGTCACATCGGCGGAAGAAGCGAAACAACTGGCCGACATCCCGGTCGTCACCGATGTCGGGCAACTGGGCCAGGTCGACGTGGCGATTCTCTGCGGCCCGACCCGCAGCATTCCCGAAACCGCGCCGCAGTATCTGGCGCGCGGCATTCACACGGTCGACAGCTACGACATCCACGGCGAATCCCTGTGGCGGCTGCGCGCCGACCTCGATGCCGTCGGCAAGAAGCATGGCCGCGTCGCCGTCGTCGCCGCCGGTTGGGACCCCGGCAGCGATTCACTCCTGCGCGCGCTGTTCCTGGCGATGGCCCCCAAGGGCATCACCTACACCAATTTCGGCCCCGGCATGAGCATGGGCCATTCGGTCTGCGCCAAGGGCAAACCCGGCGTCAGGGACGCCCTCTCGATGACCATCCCGACCGGCACCGGCGTGCATCGGCGCATGGTGTACGTCGAACTCGAAGCCAATGCCGATCTGGCCGACGTGACGGCGGCGATCAAGGCCGACCCTTATTTCGCCCACGACGACACCCGCGTTTTTGCCGTCTCCTCAATCGACGACATCAAGGACATGGGCCACGGCGTCCAGATGGAGAGAAAAGGCGTCAGCGGCGCGACGCACAACCAGCTTTTTGAATTCCGCATGACCATCAACAACCCGGCACTGACCTCGCAGATCATGGTTTCCGCCGCCCGCGCCGCCGCCCGCCATCTCCAGCCCGGCGCTTACACCCTGCCCGAAATCGCCCCCATGGACATGCTGCCAGGTGATCGGGAGACGCTGGTCAAGACCCTGATTTAGCCAACGACGGATCAACACAACACCCACCGTCGCCTGCCATCCGGCGCCGCGGGCGAGGATGGCACAGTGGAGATTGAGCATGGACAGCGAAGCTTTGTTTTTCGCCTTGCTTTTGCAGCTTCCGTGGCGCGGGCTTGCCTTGGACGGTTTGATTGGCGCTGCCTGCGGGCTGACGCTGGGGCTGCTGGTCATGGCGGCGCTGCGCAAAACCGGCCTCTTGCAGCGCAACAAACGCTGGCTGGGCCATGCGCTCAAGCTGTACTGGCTGTTCATTCCAGGGCTGCTTGCCGTGACCGGCCTGCAAGTCGGTCTGGCTCACGGCGTCTGGCGCGGCGCTGACCAGATCATCGTCGTCGGCCAGACGCCTATCCAGGAGATGACGCGCAGCTATCTCGGCGAATTGCAGAGCCAACTCGATCACCTGATCGAACAAAGCCCGTCGCTGAAAGACGCTTCCATTTACAGCCTGGTGGACGCCGCCATCGACCGCTCACTGCTTGAACTGCCGGCCGCTGACAGCAGCGCCTCAATCACCGCCGACCCGGCGGCCTACGCCGTCGCCTGGTGTGTGCAGGCCGTGCGTTCGGCCTACCTGCGCCAGAAGCTGCGCGACAAGCTGGTCGAAACGGTGCAGAAAGCCTCAGGCGCAGACCAGACAAGCGTTGAAATGGCGCTGCAAACCTCGCTGGGTCAAATGGCCGAGGACAACGTCATCTACCATTTCCTGCGTGAGCGCCTGCGCCTTCTGTTCTGGAGCATCGTCCAGTCCGTACTCCTGATGGGCAGCGCATTGCTGCTGATTCCTGGCGTCGAGATTGGTTTGTCGAAATGGCGCCGGTGGTAACTACGGAGAGAGCAAGCACATTATTTCTCTCTTGACAGAAATAATAGAAAAAATAGAATCGGCGCATGGAACTCCAGCCAATCGCGCAACGCTTTGTCCTGCACTGGGGCGAGATGGGATCGAGATGGGGCGTCAACCGCACGGTGTCGCAGATTCACGCCCTGCTCTATATCGCCGGACAGCCCATGCCCGCCGATGAAATCGCCGCGACCTTGAATGTCGCCCGCTCAAACGTCAGCAACAGCCTCAAGGAGTTGCAAAACTGGAATCTGATCCGCGTCGTTCACCTCATGGGCGACCGGCGCGATCACTTTGAAACCATCACCGATGTCTGGCAACTGTTCCGCACCATCATCAGCGAACGCAAGGAGCGCGAGTTTGATCCGACGGTTGAGGTGCTGCGCGATTGCGTCAGCCACCCCGCCTTCGCGCAGGAAAAGCAGGATGTGCAGCGCCGCATCAGCGAAACCTTGCAGTTGATGGAAACGCTCTCCGCCTGGGGTGACGAAATGCTGCGCCTGTCGCCGGCAACACTGGTCAAGGTGATGAAGCTCGGCGCGCGTATCCAGAAGCTCTTGCGCGGCGGGAACAGCGACACGCCCGGCACGGCGGTTGCGGATGGGGACGCCTCCTAGCCAAGGCGGGGCGCGTCATTTTTTTTGGGCTGTAATTTCTTTTTTGACAGAAATTACAGAATAAACGGAGCATCACAATGAACGAAACATTACTGCTGACCGTGATTCTCAACCTGCTGCTGGCGCAGGGCTTGATGGGCGCTTTCGATACACTCTGGCATCACGAAATTCGCTGCGCCCTGCCGCGCCAGCTCAACGCTGCCGCCGAATTGCGGCTGCACGCCGTCCGCGCCGTCTTGTACGGCGTGCTGTTTGCCGGTATCGCCTGGTTTGCCTGGGGTGGCGGCTTCCTGATCCTGTTGTGGACAATCGTCGGCATCGAGGTCGCGCTGACCTTGCGCGACTTCGTGGTCGAGGACCAAACCCGCGCCTTGCCGCCCAGCGAGCGCGTCACGCACACGCTGCTGGCGATCAACGGCGGTGCGCTGTTCGGCCTTCTGGCCTGGCATTCGGCAAGCTGGTGGGCGCTGCCGACGGGATTGCACTGGACGCCGCACGGCTGGCACAGCGGGCTGCTGACCGCCTGTGCCATCGGCGTCACGGCCTCCGGCCTGCGCGACGCCGTGGCCAGCCGGGCGCTATTCAAACGCCCGGCTGAGGCGCGATTCGACTTCGCTGGCGGCGCGCCCCGCCGCCGCGCCCGAACCTTTCTGCTCACCGGCGGCACCGGCTTCATTGGCCAGACGCTTGTCCGCGCCTTGCTTGCCGACGGGCATCGCGTCATCCTCTGGGCGCGTCAGCCGCGCGTGGCGTCCCAGTTATTCGATGGCCGCGCCGCCTGCGTCGCTTCGCTGGCCGAACTCGATCCGGCCACCGTCATCGACATCGTCATCAACCTCGCTGGCGCGCCGATCCTGGGGCCGCGCTGGAGCGCCGCGCGCCAGCGCACGCTGATCGCCAGCCGCGTCGAAACGACGCGGGCGCTTGGCGACTGGCTGGCCGCCGCCGCGCATCGGCCCAGCCTGATGATCAGCGCCTCGGCCATCGGCTATTACGGTATTCAGCGGCCCGACGATCCGTGCAGTCTCGACGAATCGGCCAAGGCCGGAAACGACTTTCCGGCCCGTCTGTGCGCGCAGTGGGAGGCCGCGGCGGCAGCCGCAACGCAGATCGGCATGCCGCTGGCCATCGTTCGCCTCGGCATCGTCCTCGGTCATCAGGGCGCTTTGCCCGCGATGCTGCTGCCGGTGCGGATCGGCTTGGGCGGCCCCCTGGCCGGCGGGCGGCAGGCGCTCTCCTGGATTCACGTCGATGACGTGATCGGCGCGTTCGCGTGGCTGTGTCGCGGCGATGGCGCGGTGATCGAGCCGGGTCAGGCGGCGGTCTACAACCTCGTCGCGCCCGAAGTTGTCACTCAAGCGACGTTCGTCCGCGCTGCGGCGGCGACTCTCCGCCGCCCGGCCCTGACGCCGACGCCCGCCTGGCCGCTGCGTCTGCTGCTGGGCGAAAGCGCCACCCTGCTGCTCGACGGCGCGCGTGTCGCGCCAGCGCGGCTGACGGGCGAAGGCTACGCCTTCCGCTTCCCGGCGCTGAAACCCGCGCTGGCCGCTCTGCTGGGCCAGCGGAGGCAGCCATGACGGCCTTGATTGACGAGCGTCGCTCGACGCCCGCCTGGATGCCTCTCGCCTTGCGCGCGGCGGCCATCTACAACCTGTGCTGCGCGCTGGCGTTGAGTCTTTGGCCGACACCCATATTCCAGTGGCTCGCCATGCCCGCCACGCCAGCGGCAATGATTCAGTGCATCGGCATGATGGTCGGCGTCTATGCGCTCGCCTACTGGATCGCGGCACGCGACTTGCGGCGCTACTGGCCGCTCATCGTGGTCGGCCTGCTCGGCAAAACCCTCGGCCCCCTGGGTTTTCTATACCACGCCTTGACCGGAGCGTTGGCCTGGCGCAGCGGATTGTTGGTACTCGGCAACGACCTCATCTGGTGGCTACCGTTTTGGGGAATGATGGCGTATGCCTTCCGGCATCGCCATGAATGGCGCGCTTAACCATCTCAGAGCCGGATGATGAAACGTAGGAGGGCAGGCTCACTGCCTAGTGGTTTAACCCATTGGCATTTCAAATGCAGATGGGCGTCCCGTCCTCCTCCATTGCCGGGTAGCGGATAGCCGGGCCGCGTGAATCAGGGTGCGTTTGCCGCCAAGAGCGCCGCCGCCCGCGTCTGCCAGCCCTTGCCGGAAGCCCGCCAGCGGGCCAACGAATCAGGGGCCATGCGTAGCGTCACCGGTTCTTTGTGCACCGCTTGAGGTGGGCGGCCAGCCACCCGCCGGGCAATTTCTTCGCCCGTCGTCACGCGGCCTTCTCCCGCCAGCGCCTGTTTTACGGATTCCAGTAAATCGCGCTCGAATTGGGACATTTCAGATTTAGTGGACATCGGATTCCTCCTCATCGAACAGTTTTCTAAGCTCAGTCAAAAAGGCTTTGGACAGCGTTTCGGTTTTCGCTTTTGCGTAAACGATCAACAGTGTGACCGTGCCGTTTTTAAGCCGATTGAAATAGATCACCCGCACCCCGCCGCTTTTACCCGTGCCTTGCCGTTTCCAGCGCACCTTGCGCAGCGGTGCGGCTTCAGGGATGACCACCCCGGCCTCCGGGTCGGCGGCAATGGCATTGATGAATCCCTCACGTTCGGCATCCGTCCAGACATCGGCGGCATAGCGTTGAAACATTGCGGTTTCGATCACGGTGTACATGGCTATTATTGTACATCGAATAATAGGGAAATCAACCCTTGGTTGACACCTGCCGCCCCCGGCAGTGATCCGTCAATCCGGGTCTTTCAGGGCGGCGTGGTTGATCCGTTCCATCGGCACTACCTAGTGTAGTGCTGCATTCTGTTTATAGCTTAATCGTTTATTTGCACGGATGACCTTTTGCAGGATGTCACGGGCGCTTTTAGTCCAGATGAAAGGTTTTGGAGCGGTGTTGTGGTGA
>JAITMS010000086.1 GCA_031277255.1 Azonexus sp. | reverse complement strand
CACAGGGCGGAATGCCCCGTGGTGGAACGCCCATTGGATGACAGGCCGATATGATTTATCATCCGCCCTTGCGCGCAATTCATGGATTGGAACAGGCTTGGCCTTGGCCTGTCGAGGGGCCGCCTTAATAAATAAAAGATTTCTCGCCAGCGAAGGATGTTGATGCCCAACCTGCCTCACTTGCGTTTTCTGATGCAAAACGCCGGGCGCAAATTGTTTGCCCTGTTACCGAGGGCGAGGCGGCATCAGATTTACCGTTCTTTCGTCGATTGCGATCCAGAGCCGGGGCCGCGCCTGACGCTCAAAATTGCCGAAACGCAGGAGGAGCTGGAAGCCTGTTTCAGGCTGCTGCACGATGCTTACGTCGCCAGCGGCTTCATGGCTCCCGATCCGTCCGGGCTGCGGGTGACCATCTATCACGCGCTGCCGACGACGACGACCTTGTGCGCCAAGTTTGACGGTCAGGTGGTCGGCACCTTGTCGCTGATCCGCGAGAGCGCCATCGGTTTTCCCTTGCAGCGTATTTTCGATCTCAGCGACGTGCGCGCCAGGGAGGGCAATATCGCCGAAGTGTCGGCGCTGGCAATCGACCGGCATTTCCGGCACACCGGCGGGATGATCCTGTTCCCGCTGATGAAGTTGATGTACGAGTATTGCACGACGTTTTTCGATACCCGCCATCTGGTGATCGCTGTCAACCCGCGGCATATCGAGATGTACGAGTCGCTGCTGTTCTTCCGTCGGCTGACCGCCAAGGTTGTCGACAACTACGATTTCGTCAATGGCGCGCCAGCCATCGGCGCTGCCCTCGATCTGCGGCAGGCGCCGGAAATCATGTATCGGGCCTATGGGGACAAGCCGCCCCGGCGCAATCTCTACCATTACTTCAAGGACGTGCGCCTGCCCAATATCGAGATGCCGCACCGCCGTTTCTACACCACCAATGACCCGGTGCTGACGCCGCAACTGATCGACTATTTTTTCAACCGCCGCACGCGCGTTTTTGCCGAACTGAGCGAGCGCAAAAAGGCTTTGCTGCACCTCATCTACGATCTGCCGGAATACCGCGCCGTGCTGCCGCCGCAACCGCCGCAGGGGGTCGAGGCGCAGGTACGGCATCACCAGCGTTTCTCGGTCAAGTGCTTGGCGTGGTTGATCGGCGGGCCGCTTGAGCAGCCCATCGTGATCGAGGTCAATGAAGTGTCGCGTTACGGCTTTCGCGCCATTGCCCCGCAGCCGATACCGGTCGGCCTCTGGCTGACGGCGGTGCTTCAGCTTGGCAGCAAGGAAGCCTCCCGCCTGACCGTCCAGGCGGTGCAGGAAACTGGCCAAAGCGACCACCACTACTACGGCTTCCATATCGGTGAACCGGATCTGCCCTGGCGCAAGTTCGTCACCGCCCTGCATCAAGGCCATACGCACAGCGACCTCGATCACGCCACCCGCTTTCTTCAATAGCGGCCCCGGACAGAGCGGGCCGGGGCGGTGGCATAATCGCCGACATGTTTGCCCCGCCGCTCCGTCAATTCGCCCTGCAAGGGGCTGCCGTCATTCTCGTCCTGTCGCTGGCCTGGCCTTATTTTGGCTGGCGGGCGGTAGCGATGCCCTGGCGCGAAACCAGTCTGGTCATCGGCGGCGTCGCCCTGCTGCTCGCGACGCTGAGCCGCCAGCCGTGGTGGTGGCGTCTGATTCACGGCGGCTTCATGCCGCTGGTGTGGGCGACCTGGCAGTTGGCGATTGATCCGGGCTGGTTTCTGCTCGCCTTCATCCTCTTGTTGCTGGTCTATCGCGGCGCGTTGTCGGGCCGGGTGCCGTTGTATCTGTCCAACCGCGAGACGGTGGCGGCCCTCAAGGCCCTGATCGAGCGCGAAAATTGCCAGCAGGTGCTCGATCTCGGCGCCGGTCTGGGCAGCACCCTGATTCCGCTTGCCGACGCTTGGCCGGAGCGGCAGTTCGCCGGGATCGAAAACGCCCCGGCCAGTTGGCTGTTGAGCCGTTTGCTGGGGCTTGGCCGGCCCAATCTCCAATTGGGCTGGGGCGATTTGTGGCAAGCGCCGCTGGCCGGGCACGATCTGGTCTATGCCTTTCTCTCGCCCGCGCCGATGGCGCGGCTGTGGCAAAAGGCCAAAGCCGAGATGCGGCCGGGCAGCCTCTTGGTCAGTAACAGCTTTGCCGTTCCCGATGTGGTTTGTAGCGAGCGGATCGAGACGCCCGGCACGCCGCCGCGCCCGCTTTTTTGCTACCGGATGTAAGCGATGCCGCGCCACAAACCGGGATTCCTCGCCCTGCTGGTCGCTCTGATCGGCACCCTGAGCGTGCTGGCGGCTTTTCTCACCGATCTCGGCTTGTCGCGGCAGCGCGATCTGGAGGCGGGCGAGCGTCAGGTCGAGCGTTTCGGCATCATGGTCGCCGAGCATACGGCGCGTTCGCTGGAAGCCGTCGATACGCTGCTGCGCGAGGCGGCCGCCGATCTCTCGCTCAATCAGCGCGACTGGCGCGGCTGGAATGTGGCCAGAGGCACCGATTACCTCAGTCGGCTCCACGGGCGGGCGATGCCGCAGTTGCGCTATCTGGCCATCTTCGACCGGGTGGGCGACCAGCGTTTCGTGTCGACCTATGGCTCGCCGCCGCTGGTCAATGTCCATGAGCGGCCCTATTTCGCCGCCCTCGAAAGGGGGGATGAAACCAGCGCCGAAGGCCCCATCGTCGGTCGCAATTCCGGCCGTTACACCTATGTCATCGCTCGCCGCATCGTCGATGCCGACGGCAAATTCGCCGGCGCCGTGATCGCCACGATCGAACCGGCCTATCTCCAGGATTTCTGCTGGCCGAACCGTCTCTCCGATGATTTCGAGACGGTTCTCATCAACGCCAGCGGCCTGATCGTCGGCGCTTGCCGACCCACCGATCTGAGCAGCGCCTCCCCGCTGCTCGGCCACCCGGCTGAACAGGCGCTGTTCGCGGGCAAGCTGCGCGGCCAGATACCAGAAACCGGCAGCCATAACGGCAATGGCCTGTTCATCACGGTTTTGCCGGTGCCGCATTTTGCCGACCTGTACATTCTGACCGCCATCCCGGAAGAAACGCTGCTGGCCGGTTGGCAAAGCCGCCTCGTCCAACTGAGCACCCTCGGCGGCCTGATTACCCTGGTGCTGCTGGTCGGCGGCCTGATGGTGCGGCGTCAGGTGCGCGAGATGGCGACGATGACCGAGAAACTGGCGGCCAGCCACGAACATCTCGAAGAACAGGTGCGGGCGGCGACTGGCGAACTGGCGGGACAAAAAGAGGCCGCCGAACGCGCCAACCGCGCCAAGAGCCGTTTTCTCGCGGCGGCCAGCCACGATTTGCGCCAGCCCCTGCACGCCCTGTCGCTGTTCGCCGCTGATCTGCAACAGCAGATCAAGAGCGGCAGAATCGATAACCTGCCGCGCCTGTCCGAACAGATTTCGACCTCGACCGGCATGTTGGGCGAACTCCTCGATTCGCTGCTCGACATTTCCCGCCTCGATGCCGTCGAAACCAGAGCCGAGGTCGGCGGTTTTCCCTTGCAGCCCTTGTTTGGCCGCCTCAACAACGCTTTCCGGCGGGCCGCCATCGACCGTAACCTGACGCTGCACTTTCGTCACAGCACGCACTGGCTCAGTTCAGACCCGGTCATGGTCGAGCGCATGATCGCCAATCTGGTTTCCAACGCCATCCGTTACACGCCGACCGGCGGCCGTGTGCTGGTTGCCGCCCGCCAGCGCGGCGACATGATTCGGATCGAAGTCCGCGACAACGGCGTCGGCATCGCCCCGGAGCATCAGGCGGCGATCTTTGACGAGTTCTATCAGGTCGGCAACCCGGCGCGCGAATCGAACAAGGGCCTGGGCTTGGGCTTGTCCATCGTCAACCGTCTGGCGCGCCTCTTGGGCGTCAACATCAGCCTCGCCTCGCGCCCCGGCGCTGGCGCCACCTTCGCGCTGACGATTCGGCGGCATCATCCAAGCGATAGCCGCTTGCTGCCGGTACAGCCGCCAGCGGTCGGCGCCGTCTATCTGCTGGGCGATTCGCCAGAACTGCTGGCTTGTCGCATCCTGCTCGAAAGCTGGCACTACGCCGTCAGCGCGCTGCCGGACGGCGGTCAGCCGCCGTCCGCCGGGATCGTCATCGCCGACGCCGGACGCGCCGGAGAAACCGCCCACTGCTGTCCCGCCCTGCCGCTGATCGTGATCGGCGCGGGCGGCCAGGCGCTGCCGCCGGAGGCCCATGCGCTGCCACTGCCGGTGCGCCCGGCCAAGCTGCGCGCCCTGATTGCCCAGCTTCAGAAAACGTTGCGCAAATCAATCCCGTAGCGGGTCACGGCGACCAGCGCCTGAGTCCGGCTGCCGACGCCGAGAACCTTGAAGATGGCCGTCACATGAACCTTGACCGTGCCTTCGGAAAGTTGCAACTGGTCGCCGATTTCGCGGTTGGAAAGGCCGCGCACGATCAGCGCCAGCACCTGCGACTGGCGTTCGGACAGGCCGATTTCATCGGGTCGGACTCTGGGCTGCCCTGACGGCAGCGGAATTTCATCGTCGAGATGAACGGTCGGCTGGCCGGATGGCCGGTAGATATTGCCCGCCAGCACGGTGCGGATGGCGCCGAGCAGCGCCTCGCCGGAATAAGCCTTGGGAATGAAGCCGGAAGCGCCGAGATTGAGCGCCCGGGTGACATTGGGCATATCGTCAAAGGCCGAAACGACGACCACCGGCATGGCCGGATAGCGGCGGCGCAGAATATCGAGGCCGACAAAACCGTCGATGCCCGGCAGGGCCAGATCGAGCAGGATCAGATCAAATTCTTCGCCGTTCTCCAGCAGGTTGAGGGCGGCTTCAAAATCCGGGCACTCGGCCACGCTGACTTCTTCTTCCAACTGTCCGAGGACGCGAACCAGTCCCTCACGAACCAGCGCATGATCTTCAATCACGAGCAGTTTAAGCATCTCCCTCTCCTCTTTTATGGCCGCCAATTTATCACTTTGGAGCAAACCAAGCCAACAGCTTGTTGCGCCTTGGCAAATTTCGCCGCCCCGGCGTTGGCGAAAGCGTTAAGATGGCGGCACCCGACAGAACGAAGGAGGAGAAAATGGCTGACGAACAAATCCACGATCCGCTCAACTTCATGCGTAATCTCTGGGGCAACATGGGCTTTTCGCTGCCCGGCATGGTCACGCCGACATTCGATCTCGACGAGTTGGACAAGCGCATCAAGGACATGAAAGCCGTCGAAGGCTGGCTGCGCATGAATCTCTCGATGTTGCAGATGACCATTCAGAATCTTGAAATGCAGCGCAGCACGGTTTCCGCCGTGCAGGCGATGGGTCAGATGGCTTCCCGCGCCAGTCAGGCGATGAGCGGCGACCATCAGGAACAGGAAGCAGCCGCCGCCCCGTCGGTTTCCGAAATGGCCCTGTGGCCGTGGCAGATGATGCAGCAGATGCAGGAGCACTTGCAGCAGGCCACCGCCAGCGTTGCCGCCGCCGCCAGCGCGCCGGAAAAACCGGCGGCCGCCAAAAAACCAGCCGCCCGGCCTGCGGCGCGTAAAGCGGCAGCCAAACCCGCCGCCAAACCAGCGGCCCGCGCCACGAAGAAATGATCCAAAGCCCCTCTCCCGCCTGCGGGAGAGGCTAACCCGCGGAGGGGTTCATGCAAATCGAATGGTGGTACTGGATTGTCGGCGGCTTGGCGCTGATCGTCGCCGAACTGGCGGTGCCCTCGTTTTTCATCATCTGGTTCGGCCTGGGCGCCCTGATCGTCGGGCTGCTGACGCTGCTGCTCGGCCTTGCCCTGCCTGCCCAACTGACGGTCTGGACAATCGCCTCGCTGCTCATGGTCTGGCTGTGGTTCAAGGTGTTCAAGGGAAGTTTTCAGAAAACCCATATCGGCACCGCCGATGGCGGCGTCATTGGCGAAATCGGCCTTCTGGTCGGCGCTGTCGCCCCCTTTGAACGCGGCAAGGTGCGCTTCCAGCGGCCTGTGCTCGGGGCCGACGAATGGAGTTGCCGGGCCGACGCCGCCATCGCCGCTGGCGAACGGGTGCGCGTGACCGGCATCGAAGGCAGTTTTCTCAAGGTTGAACGGGCGGCGGGCAGTGGCAACAGCGGCGCTGCCGATGTTTATGGAAGCGGCAGTTAAATATTGAACTTGAGCCATTGCCCGCCAACTCCCGTTCGCCCTGAGCCTGTCGAAGGGCGGTGCGGAGAGCGGCCCCTTCGGCAAAGCTCAGGACGGGCTTCGACAAGCTCAGCCCGAACGGGAGTGTAAACACTGGAGCGAACCGCTCCAGTGTGATTTTTTTGGAGAAGCAGACGAATGAATATGAGCGCAGGTTTCGTGATTTCTCTGGCGATTCTGATTTTTGTCGCCGTCACCATCGCCAAGGGCGTCCGCATCGTGCCGCAGGGCGAGGAATGGATCGTCGAGCGGCTGGGCAAGTACCACAGCACCCTGAGGCCGGGCTTGAACATCATCATCCCCTACCTCGACAAAATCGCCTATCAACTGGTGACCAAGGACATCATCCTCGACGTTCAGGAGCAGGAAGTGATTACCCGCGACAATGCGGTGATCCTGACCAACGCCATTGCCTTCATCAAGGTCACCGACCCGGTCAAGGCGGTCTACGGCGTCACGGATTTTGCCGAGGCCATCCGCAACCTGATTATGACCACGCTGCGTTCTATCGTCGGCGAAATGGAACTCGACGAGGCGCTCTCCTCGCGCGACAAAATCAAGGCCCGGCTGCGCGAAAGCATCTCTGACGAGGCGATTGATTGGGGCCTGACCGTCAAATCGGTCGAGATTCAGGACATCAAGCCTTCGGCCTCGATGCAGAAAGCGATGGAAATGCAGGCCGCCGCCGAGCGCGAGAGGAAAGCCGTGGTCACCCGCGCCGAAGGGGCCAAGCAGTCAGCCATTCTCGAAGCCGAAGCGCGGCTGGAATCGGCCAAGCGCGACGCCAACGCCCAGGTGATGATGGCCGAAGCCTCCGCCGAAGCCATCCGCCGCGTCACCGCCGCCATCGGCGACCAGGCCGGGCCGATGTCCTTCCTCCTCGGCGAAAAATACATCAAGGCGCTGGAGCGCATCGGCGAAAAAGACAACGCCAAGGTCGTCCTCCTCCCCGCCGATTTGCAGGAAGCCGTGCGCGGGCTGCTCGGGCGCAAGGGGGCGTAAAAGAAGCTGGGCTACGCTTGCTTTGCTCCCCTCGCCCGCTTGCGGGAGAGGGAACCCTCTCTCCCATCCTCTCTCCCGCGAGCGGGAGAGAGGGGGCATTTGCCTCCCCTCTCCGCTTGACGGAGAGGGGCCGGGGGTGAGGATCGGGGGAGAGGGCCAGCGTTCCGCTTGGCGGTGGCGGCAATGGATACGCTGCTAGAGCATTTTCTGTTCAAGTGTTTACACACCCGTTCGTCCTGAGCTTGTCGAAGGACGGTGCGGAGAGAGGGTACGGCGGCTTGAACCGGGCTTCGACAGGCTCAGCCCGAACGGTATAGTGGGTGCGTACACTTGAATCAAAACTGCTCTAGCCCTCTCCCGGCCTTCGGCCACCCTCTCCCGCAAGCGGGCGAGGGGAAAAGCGTAAGCACTTGAAGCCAAAACCGCTCTAGCCCGTGCCCTCGTTTTCCGCCGCGTCGGCGGGCGCTTCGCCGGGTTCCGGCAGGCGTGTTGCCAGTACCTTGTCGATGCGTTTGCCGTCGAGGTCGACGACCTCGAAATTCCAGCCTTCCCACGGCGCGATGTCGCCGGTGCCGGGCAGCCGTCCCAAGAGCAGCATGAGCATCCCGGACAGCGTGTGGTAGCGGCCCTTGTCTTCTTCCGGGACGGTTTTGAGGCCGAGGCAGTCTTTCAGTTCGGGCAGCGGAATCAGACCGTCGAGCAGCCATGAGCCGTCCTCGCGCTGGACGGCCCAGGCGTCTTCCTTGTTGGTCGGCTGAAATTCGCCGGTGACGGATTCGATCAGATCCTGCAAGGTAATCAGGCCCAGCACCTCGCCGTATTCGTCGACGACAAAGACCATCTGCGTGCCGGAACTGCGAAACTGCGCCAGCAATTCCATGCCGGTCAGCGATTCCGGCACGTAGACCGGCGCTTGCAGCCGCTTGGTGAGGTCGGGCGGGCCGCCGCGCAGGGTCTGGTTGAGCATCTGCTTGGCCGAGACGATGCCGAGAATATCGTCAAAGCCGCCACGGCAAACGGGGAAGCGCGAATGCTCGGATTCGGCCATCAGCAGCAGGTTTTCTTCGCCGGGACGGGCCAGGTCGAGCCAGACGATGTCGGCGCGCGGCACCATCAGCGAGGCGATTTGCCGGTCGTCGAGGCGAAAGACGTTGCGCACCATCTCGTGCTCGTCTTTTTCGATGACTCCGGCTTCCGAGCCTTCGACCAGCAGGGCGTGAATTTCTTCTTCGGTGACGCTTGGCCCCTTGGCGTCGCGCTGGCCGAACAGGCCGAGAATGAGCGTGGTCGAGGTCGACAGGAGATAAACGAAGGGCCGGGAGATGGTCGACAACATGGCCATCGGCCGGGCGACCAGACGGGCGATGCCCTCCGGGTTGATCTGGCCGAGGCGCTTGGGCACCAGTTCGCCGACAACGATGGTGACATAGGTGATGACCATGACCACCACCACCGTCGAGCCGACATCGCTGACCCGCTGGGCGACGCCGATGCTTTGCAGCCACAGGGCGAGCGGCTTGGCCAGCGCGGCTTGGCCGACGACGCCGTTGAGGATGCCGATCGAGGTGATGCCGATCTGGATGGTGGATAAAAAGCGGGTCGGCTCCTCGCCCATTTTGATCGCCACTTCGGCGGCGCTGTCGCCGTCCTCGGCCATGCGGGCAAGGCGGGCGCGGCGGGCGGTGACCAGCGCGATTTCCGACATCGCGAACAAGCCGTTTACGATGACCAGAACAATCAGCAGGATTATGTCCATGACGGCCTCGAAACGGCGGTCACAGCGGGCAGGGCGGCAGGGCGGGGGGCGGGCGGGACGTAACGCATAGGGCGGGATGCGGGCATCCCGGAGATTCCTTGATCCATTTGTGACCGCTAATCATGCCGCAAGCGGCGGTTATTGTCACGAGCGCGAGGCAGCGGGAATGCCACCCAAGCGCGGAGCGCCGCGCTAACATACCCCTGTTTGTAATCGGGGGATGTATGAATCAAAAGTGCTTGCGTGGCGTTTTGGCGCTGTCTCTGGCCCTGCTGGCGCTGACCGCCAGCGCCGAGGAAGATGGCGGCAGTCTGTTTATGTCGGGGCCGTGCGCGACGACGACCGGGCCGTCCTATGTCGAAGCGGCGGCGATGCGCGAAAAAATCGGGCGCTATCAATTGCTGGTTGAGGAAAATCTCAGTCTGCGGGCGCGCGCCATTGATTTTTTCGGGCAATTGACCGAGAAAATGGATGCCGGTCAGCCGCTCAGCGGCGGCGATCTGCGCCGCCTCAACGACGGCGCGGCGGAACTCCTGGCCCAGCGGGAAGCCTTGCTCGCCATCGCCAGCGAATACGAATGCTGGGTCAAAAAACCCATTCCCGCCGACCGGGAAACCGCCTTGCAACAGGCGAGCGGCATTGCCATGTCGGTATCGTCGGCCCTGCTGCTCTACGACAATTACATGACCGTGGTCGGCCTCTATCGCTCCAACGCCACGCTGCGCCGCCATCTCAATCGTCAGGACAGCGGTTTTGCGCTGCCCGCCGGTGAGGTCGACCACAATTCGCGGCTGTTCAATTCGGCGGTCAACCGCGCCCGGGTGCGGACGGGCCTCAGTTGGCTGGCGCAGCACGGCGCCATCCTCAGCCAGTCGGACGACGACGAGGCGCGTTATCTGGCAGCCCTGATCGAGCAAAGCCCGGCCCGGCAGATGGTGAAAAAAGTCCAGCCATTCCGTTACGCCAGTCGGATGATCGGCTTGTTCGGCGACATCTCGGTCGATACCCTGAATTCTTTGAAAAACGAAGGCGTCAACCTGTTCAGCCTGCTCTTTGGCAACGCCGTCGGCTTGGTCGAGACGCGGCACGGCAAGCTCTACGGGCGCGCCGAGGTGCAGGGCGCGGTGCAGGGCGACTTGCGGGCGGGCGACATCCTGCTCGAAAAAACGCCCTTCCGGCTGACCGACAACTTCATCCCCGGCCACTGGGGCCACGCGGCCATCTGGGTCGGCAGCGAGGACGAATTGCGCCGCCTCGGCATCTGGGAGCACCCGGCGGTGCGCCCGCACCAGGCCGCCATCCGCGCAGGGCGCGGCGTCGTCGAAGCCCTGCGGGCCGGTGTCCAGATCAACACCCTGGCGCATTTCCTCAATGTCGACGACCTCGCCGTGCTGCGCCACGGCGCGATGGACGACGGGCAACGCGCCGAAGTCATCGTCCAGACCCTGCGTCAGGTCGGCAAAGCCTACGACTTCAATTTCGATGTCGAAACGACCGACCGCATCGTCTGTTCCGAACTCATCTACCACGCCTACGGCGACATCCGCTGGCCGGTCGCCCGCCATTTCGGCCGCGCTACCATCAGCCCCGACAACATCGCCGCCGAAGCCGTCGGCGACGGGCCGTTCTCGGTCATCGCCCTGTACCACGACGGCAAGGCCGTCAGCGAATCGCCACGGCAGCGGCTGGCCGAACTGGTACGCACCGACGTCGTCCGCGTCGCCCACGGCGGTGCGGCGGGGCCGTAAAGCGGAAACGCCAACATGAAGAAATGGCAATGACAAAGGCTTTTGAGCATTCGGCGCCTTCCTTTTTCTCCGGGACGGACAGGACCATTCTGGTTGTCTGCACGGCTGCGTTCTTGTCCGGTTGCGGCACACTGGGCAAGTCAAATGAAACCAGACTGACGGAGGAGGAGCATGCGACGAAAGGAAAAACCCTGGAACAGCTCGTCGCAAAAAAACGCGCGGATCAAACCATCTACTGGAAATTCAACATGATTGCTGGCATGGATTATTACTGCTACAGATGTGACGGTCAGCCAACCCGTACCTATACCAACAGGGCAGGCAATACCGTGGCCGTATATTTTTACCGCTCCTATGCTGACTATCCTGTCGAGTGCTACAAAGGCTCTGCTGGTGAAATGGATTGCGACCACGGCAACTATTCCCAATGCAACTTGCTGGAACAGCGTTACGAGTTTAAAGATGGTGTTGTTCTCAATGTAAACGTCTTGAATGCTTTCGGAAATAGAATGCCGCTTCATTCAAAGGCTTGCGATGGTTACGATCATATTTTGCCCAAGACTGATTGAGCAAAAAGTCAGAGTCGACTTTGATCTCCCCCCATCTCCGTTAAGACTTGGAACGGCGAAGCAAACCACCCGCCAGCGCCAGCGCGATGAAGAACAACGCCAGCCCGTTGCCGAATCGGGCGTAGGGCGTCTGGCCCTGATAGGCGGTGACTTCGGCTTTGAGGACGCCCTCGGTGAAGGGCGGCAGTTGGGCGGCGATTCTCCCGTCTGGCGTAATCACCGCCGTCATGCCGGTGTTGGTGGCGCGCAGCATGGGCCGTCCGGTTTCCAGCGCCCGCATCCGGGAAATTTGCAGGTGTTGTGGTTGCGCGAGCGAGCGCCCGAACCAGGCGGTGTTGGAAAGATTGGCGAGAATGCCTGCCGCTGGCAGGGCCTTGATGATCTCCTCGCCAAAGGCGTCCTCGTAGCAGATATTGACCGCTACCCGGCGGCCCGCGACCATCAGCGGCGCTTGGTTCTCCGGCCCGCGCGCGAAGGAGGAGAGCGGAATCGCCGCCAGTTTGACGAACCACGAGAAGCCGGGCGGAATGACCTCGCCAAAAGGCACCAGATGGGTTTTGCTGTAGGTCTGCGAGGGCGAGACGCCAAGGCTGACGGCGCTGTTCCAGTAGCCTTCGTCCGCCCGCGTCAATGTGCCGAAAACAAGGTCGCCGCCGTGGCGGGCGGCGGCGGTTTGCAGTGATTCGACATATTCCGGCGGCAGTTGGTCGAAGAAAACCGGAATCGCGGTTTCCGGCAGCACCATCAGTTGCGCCGGGTGGGCCGCGACCTGCTGGCGGTAGAAGTTGAGCGTGCGGGCCAAGGCTTCCGGGCGGAATTTCATGTCCTGCGGGATGTTGCCCTGAATGAGCGCGACGCTGATCGGCGGGCCGTCAGGCGCTGTCCATTCGACCCGGCTCAGGCCCAAACCGGCGGCGGCGATGGCGGCGATCAGCAACACGCCGCGCCAGCGGCAGAGGAGCAGGCCCGCGCAGAGCGCCGTCAACAGCGACAGGCCATGCACGCCGACAAGCGGCGCAAAACCGGCGAGCGGACTGGGTGGCGTTTGCGAGTAGCCGACGATGAGCCAGGGAAAGCCGGTAAAAATCCAACTGCGCAGCCAGTCGCAAGCGGCAATGAGGGCGGCAAAGAACAGCGCCTGCCGCCACGCCGCCGCCGGTTGCCAGCGTTTGAAAGCGGCGCTGGCAAGGAGTGGAAAGAGCGCCATGACGGCGCAAAACAAAAAAGCGGCCAAACCCGCCAGCCACCACGGCATCCCGCCAAAGACCGAGAGACTGACATAAACCCAGGAGACGCCGCAGAGAAAAAAACCAAGACCAAAGGCGAAACCGTGGAGTGCCGCTTGGCGAACCGTGTCGACATGGCGCAGTTGCAGCAGCAGACCAAACCAGACCAGCGGCGCCAGCCAGAACTGTTCGAACGGGGCAAAGGCCAGCACCCCCGCCGCGCCGAGTCCGGCAGAGGCCAGGAGGCGAGGCAGTGGGCGATTAGCGCATTTTCTGTTCAAGTGTTGCCATCCGTTTCCGCGCCCATGCGCTTTGCTCCCCTCGCCCGCTTGCGGGAGAGGGGCTGGGGGAGAGGGGATCAACCGGCGTAAGGATCGTCATAACCCAGCGCCGCGAGAATCGTCCGTTCCCGGTTTTCCATCGCCTCGGCGTCTGCGTCGTTGTCGTGATCCCAGCCTTGCAAATGCAACATGCCGTGCACCGTCAGATGGGCGTAATGGACGGCCAGCAGTTTGTTCTGTTCCGCCGCTTCGCGGGCGACGACGCTGGGGCAGATGACCAGATCGCCGCTGAGGCGCGGCGTGGTTTCGTAGGGGAAGGAGAGGACGTTGGTCGCGTAGTCCTTGCCGCGATAAGCCCGGTTCAATGCCTGGCCCTCGTCGACGTCGACCAGGCGGATGGCGACGACGCCGCCGCCATCGAGCGCGGCGCGCGCCCAGCGGAAAAAATCGGCGCGCGGCGGTAAGCCATCTCTGCCAGAGGCGTATTGCACCGACAGATCAAGCCGTTTGCTGGCCGCGTTTTTCATAGGCTTCGACAATGCGGGCGACCAGCGGGTGACGCACCACGTCTTCTTTGCGGAAGTGGATGAATGCGAGGCCGCGCACGCCGTCGAGGAGGCCGATGGCTTCCTTGAGGCCGCTACTCTGGCCTTTGGGCAGATCGATCTGGGTGATGTCGCCGGTGATGACGGCTTTGGCGCCGATGCCGATGCGGGTGAGGAACATCTTCATCTGCTCCGGCGTGGTGTTTTGCGCTTCGTCGAGAATGATGAAGGCGTGATTCAAGGTGCGGCCGCGCATGAAGGCGAGCGGCGCGATTTCGATGGCGTGTTTGTCGTAGAGCTTGCTGACGCGCTCGTGGCCCATGAGGTCGTAGAGGGCGTCGTAGAGGGGCCGCAGGTAGGGGTCGATTTTTTGCGTCAGGTCGCCGGGCAGAAAGCCGAGCCGCTCGCCCGCTTCGACGGCGGGCCGGGTCAGGATGATGCGTTCGACCAGATCGCGCTCGAAGGCGTCGACCGCCGAGGCGACGGCGAGATAGGTTTTGCCGGTGCCCGCCGGGCCGATGCCGAAGGTGATGTCGTGCTCCTGAATGGCTTTGAGGTAGGCAATCTGGCGCGGCGTCCGGCCATGCAGTTCGGTCTTCCGGGTCATCAACTGCGGCCCTTCGGTCGGGCCACCGGTGTTGGCGCGGCGCGCCGGGGCGCCGGGGGCGTTGATGAGTTCGACCAGGCCCAGTTGAATGTCATCGACCGAGAGCGGCGCTTCGGCCAGCGCGTAGAAATGGCGGATGGCGTCCGCCGTCAATTGTCCCCGGCTTTGTTCCCCGCTGATCGAAAAACGCGCGTTGCGGCGGCGGATGACGACATCAAAGCCGGTTTCGATCTGCCGGATGTTCTCGTCCAGCGGGCCGCACAGGTTGGCCAGCCGGGTGTTGTCGAGCGGCATCAGGGTCAGTTCGGCGGGCCGCTCTTTAGTTTTCGCGGATGACAATTTCACCTCTCAGACTGTGCGGCAGGGCCGCAGTGATGCGGACGTCAACAAAATGACCGACCAGACGGGCGTTGCCGGCAAAATTGACCGTGCGGTTGTTGTCGGTGCGCCCGGCGAGTTCCTGGTAATTCTTCTTCGACAGCCCTTCGACCAGCACCCGCTGGACGCTGCCGACCATCGCCCGGCTGAGGTTCCCGGCCAGTTCGTCGATGCGTTTTTGCAGCCGGGCGAGCCGGGCCGATTTGACGGCGGGCGGCGTCTCGTCGGCCAGTTCCAGCGCCGGGGTGCCGGGGCGAGGGCTGTAGATGAAGGAGAAGGAAGCATCGAAACCGACCGCGTCGATCAGCTTCATGGTCTTTTCAAAATCGGCGTCGCTCTCGCCGGGAAAGCCGACGATGAAATCGGTCGACAGCGCAATATCCGGCCTCGCGGCGCGCAGTTTGCGCACCACGGATTTGTATTCGAGTGTCGTGTAACCGCGCTTCATCGCCGCCAGCACGCGGTCGGAACCGGCCTGCACCGGCAGGTGCAGATGTGAGACGAGCTTTGGCACACGGGCGTAAACGTCAATCAGGCGCTGGCTCATTTCGCACGGATGCGAGGTGGTGTAGCGGATGCGCTCGATGCCCGGCACTTCGGCGATGTATTCGATCAGGAGCGCGAGATCGGCCTGTTCACTGCTACCGTCCATCTCGCCCCGGTAAGCATTGACGTTCTGACCGAGCAGCGTCACTTCTTTGACGCCATGCGCCGCCAGATCGGCAATTTCCGTCAGCACATCAGCAAAGGGCCGCGACACCTCGTTGCCGCGAGTGTACGGCACGATGCAGTAGGTGCAGAACTTGGAGCAGCCCTCCATGATCGAGACAAAAGCCGACGCGCCCTTGATCGCGGCGGGCGGCAAGGCGTCGAATTTTTCGATTTCAGGGAAGGACACATCAATCGCCGCCTTGCCGCCCCGCTGCCGCTCGGCGATCAACTGCGGCAGGCGGTGCAGCGTCTGCGGGCCGAACACGACATCGACAAACGGCGCGCGCGCGACGATCGCCGCCCCCTCCTGACTGGCGACGCAACCGCCGACGCCGATCAGCAGATCCGGCTTCAAGGCTTTCAGACGGCGCACCCGGCCCAGGTCGTGAAACACCTTTTCCTGCGCCTTCTCACGCACCGAGCAGGTATTGAACAAAATGATGTCGGCCTCCTCCGGGTTGTCCGTCTTGACAACGCCAACGGCGGCATCGAGCACATCGGCCATTTTGTCCGAATCGTACTCATTCATCTGGCATCCGAACGTGCGGATGAACAGTTTTTTAGGCATGGCGAGAGTTCTTGAAAGGCTCTTTGGACGCGCCAAACAGCCGGACGACAGAAAAGCCAATCATTATAGCGTCCTTGACCCCACCGCCGCCCAACCCCTATAATCCGCGCCCTCTGGCGGGGTGATGTAGCTCAGTCGGTTAGAGCGATGGATTCATAACCCATAGGTCGGCAGTTCGATTCTGCCCATCACCACTCCCCCCAAAAAACCCTCCCTATCCCGCCGAAAGCCGTGCCGTTGCGTTGCCTTGGTGATGGTTTGGTGTCTCAAGTCAGTATCTCGGCATGGTGTCTCATCACGCCGGGAGGGAGGGGCCGATATGGCTTATCGTTTCACCATTGACTCCAATACTCCGATACTCAAACACCTGCCTTCTGCCCGAAAACTGGCGCGCCTGAACCGTCGGCAGCGCAAAAAACTGCGCGTGGGCGAATTTCAGGAACTCGTGTTCGAGGTCAGCATCCGCTTTGGACAGCCGATGGAAGGGTTGCAGCTTGATGCCTTCGTGGATGGCTTCATTAATCTGGTTGAGTCGCGCCGTCTTGTTGCGGGGGGAGGTGGTGGTCGATTGGAAGCGGAGTGGGTTGTGTCCACGTGGGGCAGAGGCTCGACCACCGAAGAGGACAGGCGCGCTGTGCTGGACTGGCTGCTGTCGCATCCCGAAGTGGCGGGCGCAGAGGCGGGTGTATTTGTTGATGGTTGGTACGGTTGGCAAGATGCCCAATGAGCGCCCCATGAGCTGTCGCCGCAATCACGCTTTCGACGCGGCCTCCGGTGTCGTTTGAAAAATTTGGGACACCCTCAGAGACCGGGCTGAATCGGGTCGGTTTCGGTTCATTTTCCGCTTGCCGCCCGCACCATTTTTATGGCCTCGCGGCGTGTGATTGGGATCGGCGACATTGACGCCACATTGTCGACCTGCAAATCGGGGCTGAGATGGGGTTTGAGGCCGACGGGCTGGCGTGGGTGGGGTGTCAGTTGGTGTTTGATTTTTTCCAGTTGCGCTTTGTTGGCGCTGAAATAGCGCGCGGCGGCGATGGTTTCGGGCAGGTGTTTGAGCACGTGCCACAGGCTCCAGCGGTGTGCCCAGAGGCGTTTGGCGAAGCGTCGCCGGTAGCCTTTGCTGTCGTAGAAACGCTTGACGTGCCAGTTGTAGAGCGCGTCCATTTCCTCGCGCGAGGAAAAGCCTGCGGGCAGGTAGACGAAATTCAGGCAATTCATCAGCCGCCAGTCTTCAATCATCTGGCCGCCGACGCCGCTCGCGCATTCGTCCCAGATCGGTGCGCCGTGCAGGGGGCTGAATTTGGTCATGTTCATTTCGTCGAGGTCGAGCGAGAGGATGAAATCGCTGGTGGTCTTTACGGTTGCCGGTGTTTCGCCGGGCATGCCGAAGATGAACAGGCCCTTGGCGCGCAGGCCGGCGGCGTGAATCTGGCGCACTGTGTCGCGCACGGCCTCCAGCGTGACGCCGGCCTTGTGCCGCTCCATCATCGCCGGGTCGGCTGATTCGACGCCCATCGAAACCATCAACGCCCCGGCTTGCTTGAGTTTGGCGAGCATCGCGTCGGAGGTGTGGCCGGTGCGGATGGCGCAATTCCACTGGACGCCGAGCGGTTTTTCGATCAGCAGATCGCACAGGTCCATGACGCGCTGCTTCCTGGCCGTGAACAGGTCATCGTACATGTTGATGTGATAGACACCGAAGCGGTCGCGCAGGTATTTCATGTGGTCGTAGGTGTATTGCGCCGAATTGGTTTTGTACAGGCGCTCGAACACGGTGCGATCGCAGAAGGAACAGGTGTAGGGGCAGCCGCGCGAGGTAATCATGGTCGCGCCCTGGCGTTTTTCGTAGGCGAACAGCGGCAGGTGGTATTCGTGCGGAAAGCCGGCCAGCTTTTCGTAGGCCGGGAATGGCAATTCGTCGAGATCGAGAATGCGGTCGCGGCGCGGATTGATGTGGATTTTGCCGTTTCCGTCGCGGTAGATCAGGTTGCCAATGTCTGGCAGCGGCTTGCCGTCGGCCAGGTCGAGCATGGCGCCTTCGCCTTCGCCGATGACCAGATAGTCGATTTCGGGAAAGTGTTCGAGAATCGGCGCGCCGAGCGAGGAGACGTGCACGTTGCCGAAGACGATTTTGATGTCGGGCCGACGTTGCTTGATCCAGGCCGCCATCTCGAAGGCATCCATGAAGCCGGAAGTGGTGGCTGAAAAACCGACCATTTCAGGCGCGGTCGCCAGCACGATGGCGGCGTTTTCGGCGGTGCTTTGGGGCGCTCGCAGACTGAGGCAATCATGCAGTTGCACAGGGTGGCCGAATTTTTCCAGCCACGACGCCAACTGCATGATGCCGATGGGCGCCATGCGGTTGGCCAGCATCGAAAAATCGGGCTGACCGGGGACGAAATTGAATCCGGCGGGATGAACCAGTGTGATGCGCATGAATGAATTTCCTGAAAATGCCGCCGAATCTTATGCCAAGACCTCGCCCTTGTAACAGTAAGGTTATCCGGGCATTCCGGGCCGCTGAAAAATCGACTGGCGGAGTGAAGTAAAATGCCCGCTCGCTTCGCCGGAATGATCCCATGCAGCTTGCTTTCTGCCTCTACAAATACTTCCCCTACGGCGGCCTGCAACGTGATTTTTTGCGCATCGCCCTGGCTTGTCAGGCGCGCGGTCATGCCGTGCGGGTTTATACCCTGCGCTGGGAGGGCGATGCGCCGCCGGGCTTCGAGGTGGTCAGCGTGCCGGTCAAAGCCTTGACCAATATTGGCCGTTACCGGAAATTCACCGCCTGGGTGGCGGCTGACTTGCGGGCGCGGCCCACGGCGCGGGTGGTTGGCTTCAACAAGATGCCGGGGCTGGATGTCTATTACGCCGCCGACCCCTGTTATGAAGAAAAAGCGCGGACGCTGCGCAACCCGCTCTATCGTTTTTCCAGCCGCTATCGGCATTTTTCCGCTTACGAGCGGGCGGTGTTCGCGCCAACGGGCCGGACCGAAGTTCTGCTGATTTCGTCCATTGAACAAGGGTTTTTTGAAAAATATTACGGCACGCCACGGGCGCGGCTGCACCTCTTGCCGCCGGGCATTGCGCCGGATCGGCGCGCGCCGCCGGAAGCGCCGCAGATTCGCGCCGCCTTCCGCGCCGAATTCGGGCTGGCCGAGGCTGATCGGCTGCTCTTGCAACTCGGCTCCGGCTTCAAGAGAAAAGGGCTGGATCGCTCCTTGCTGGCGCTCGCCAGTCTGTCCGACGATCTCCGCCGCCGCACCCGGCTGATTGCCATCGGCCAGGGCGAATCAGGCGATTTTCTGCGTCAGGCCAAGGCGCTGGGCGTCGGCGAGCGGGTCACGATCCTGCCGGGGCGCGATGATGTGCCGCGTTTTCTCCTCGGCGCTGATCTCTTGCTGCATCCGGCTTATCACGAAAACACCGGCACCGTCCTGCTCGAAGCCCTGGTCGCTGGCCTGCCGGTGCTGTGCTCAGGGATTTGTGGTTACGCCCATTACATTGTCGAGGCCGATGCCGGACGGGTGATTCCCGAACCGTTCGTCCAGGCGGAAATGAACCGCCTGTTGCAAGACATGGTGCACAACGACGCGGAACGCCGCCGCTGGCAGGCCAATGCCCTGGCCTTTGCCGGGAGCGCCGATCTCTACAGCAGCATCGAGCGGGCGGCTGACCTGATTCTGGCGGCTGGCGGCTGATGGCGGCGGAAACCGTCATCGCCGCGCCCTTTGCCGAACTGTGGGCCGGGCAAGACCCGTTCGCCGCCGTTGAGAGCCTGCGCGGCGAGGTTTTCCGCGAACTGGAAGGGCGCCGGACGCTGCGCACCGAAGTCGCCGGGCGCGGCTATTTCGCCAAAATCCATCGCGGCATCGGCTGGGGCGAGATTGCCAAGAACCTGCTTTTTCTGCGCTGGCCGGTGCTCGGCGCGGCCAACGAAAGACTCGCCATCCTGCGCCTGACCGCCGTCGGCGTCGCCACCATGCGCGCCGTGGCCTATGGGCGGCGCGGCTGGAATCCAGCGCGTCAGCACTCCTTCATCATCACCGAAGAACTCGCGCCGACCGTCAATCTGGAAGATTTCTGCCGCCCCTGGCGGCAACAGCCGCCGGAGCCGACGCTCAAACGGGCGCTGATCGCCCGCGTCGCCGAAATGACGCGAAAAATGCACGGCGCGGGCGTCAATCACCGCGATTTCTACCTCTGCCATTTCCTGCTGCACACAGCCCCCGCGCCGACGCCGACGGCTTTCCGTCTCTCCATCATCGACCTGCACCGCGCCCAATGCCGCCCGGCGACGCCGCGCCGCTGGCGCGACAAGGATCTGGCCTCGCTTTATTCCTCGGCGCTGGAAATCGGCCTCACCCGGCGCGATTACTGGCGCTTTCTGCGCGACTACTTCCAGCGTCCCCTGCGCGACATCCTGCGCGACGAAGCCCCCTTGCTGCGTCACCTGCGGCGCGAAGGCCAGCGCCTGCTCGAACGCTACCACCGCAAATTCGCGGTCACGGCAACATGACCGCGCCGGAAGTGTCGGCGGAAACGCTGCGCCAGGCCGGACGCGCGCCTGCCTTGCCCTTTGCTTTGGCGTTGCCGACCGGCGGCAAGCTGGAATTCATCCGCCTGCTGCGCCTCCTGCCCGGCAAGCGGCTGACCGGATACGCCTTGTGCGATGGTCAGCCGGTACTGGCCAAGCTGTTCATCGGCGAAGCCGCGCGCCGCCGTGGTCAGCGCGAAGGCGACGGCCTCGCCGCCCTCTCTGCCGCCCAACTGCCGACGCCCACCCTGCGCTTTGCCGGAGCGGTCGGCGACGACGCTTATCTGGTGCTGTGCGAATTTCTCGACGGCGCGACAACGCTCGATCAAGACACCCTCTCGCCGCTCGACCCGGAGCCGCTGCTGCCGGTCATGGCGCTCCTTGGCAGGCTCCATGCCGCTGGCCTCACGCAGCGCGACCCGCACCCCGGCAACTTCCTGCGCCATCGCGGCAAGGTGCTGCTGATCGACGGCGACGGCATCCGCCCAGCCGCTTCAGCCGCCACGCGGATGATCAATCTCGCCGCCTTGCTGGCGCAACTGACGCCGGATTGGGACGCCCACCGGCAGCGGCTGCTCGAAGCCTATGGCCGGGCAGTCGACGCCGCCGCTCTGGAGCCGCTGGTAGCCGCCGCCCGCCAGCGCCGGTTGGCGCATTTTTTGCGCAAAACCGTGCGCGATTGCAGCCAGTTCGCCGTCAATCAGACCTTCCGGCGCTTTACCGCCGTCCTGCGCGGCGCCCTGCCCGATTTGCAACCCGTGCTGCACGACCTCGATGCCGCCATGACAGCGGGAAAATTGCTCAAAGCAGGCAACACCTGCACGGTAGCCGCCGTCGACATCGGCGACCGGACCATCGTCATCAAACGCTACAACCTCAAGCACTGGCGGCATGCCCTGTCGCGCCTCTGGCGGCCCAGTCGCGCTTGGCATTCCTGGCGGGCGGCGCATCGCCTTGAGTATTACGGCATCGCCACGCCGCGCCCGCTGGCCCTCATTGAAGAACGCTGCGGGCCGCTACGCCGCCGCGCTTTCCTCATCACCGAACACTGCCCCGGCCCCAACCTCCTGACCGCGCTCGACCCCGGAGCAGCCCCGCCTCCCGCCATACAGCACGCCCTCCGCCATCTCTTTGCCACCCTCTGCCGCTTCCACACCACCCACGGCGACCTCAAAGCCACCAACCTCCTCTGGCACGACGGCAAAATCCTCCTCATCGACCTCGACGCCCTGACCACCCACTGCTCCCCATCCACCTTCACCCGCGCCTGGCAACGCGACCGGGCGCGCCTCATGCGCAACTGGCCTCTCGAATCGGCACTGGCTCGCTGGTTGCGGGAGGCGTTGCCCGGCTAGAGCATTTTTGATTCAAGTGTTTTCATAGCCACAGGATTTGAAGTAGTTTCTGCACTCAAGGGGTGAAACCGTATCGAGTATTTCCTCAAGTGAGTTCCATAGTGCGCTGACGGT
>JAITMS010000003.1 GCA_031277255.1 Azonexus sp. | reverse complement strand
GGCTCGAGAAGAACCGCAGGCTATGGAAAAACTGCGAACGGCTACTCAACACCAGCTTGCAATTTGTTCATCTCGCATTCTTGGCGGTGCTGCTCAGAAGATTTTGAACAGGCTCTAAGGGATTGAGCAAAAACTGTTCTATTGACCCAGCAATCAAGTATTGCCACAGTCGGCTCCATTTTCAATTGCCGGTTCTATAAGCCACAGTACTGCCTGCGCTTCGCCTTCGGGTATTCGCTTGATCTGCAAACGCTAAGCGCCAAAGCGCGAAAATACCCGCCAGGCAATCAGGCCGTCGGCTTCTTCATCGCTTCATAGGCAGCCAGCGCCCGCGCTACGTTGGCGCTCAGTCTGGCGGCGTCGCCGAGGCCGAATTCGGCTTGCAGGGCTGGTTTGTTCTGATCGAGGTAGGCGATGACGCGCGACAGATTATCCATCCGGTTGGGGATGAAATTACCCGCTGAATTGAGTAATGCCGCTGATCTGGCGAAATGGGCGCTGAATGCGTCAATCGCCGCCACCGCGCCGTCGCGGTTGTTGGCCAGGACCGCGTGAAGCTGGGCCGGGTCGAGGCGGGCCATGTTGCTGACCGGGTCGACGCTGACGCCAAGCGCGCCAAGACCGCGAACGCCGCTGGCGGCGCCGTTGAAGATGTTTTCGACGCTCTGTTCCAGTTCCCATTGGGCGATGGTGGCGGCTTGCGTGCCGGCGAGCAGACCGCCGCTGGCCAGTTGTTCGTCGAAGCGATCAATCCAGTCGTTGTAGGCGCTGACGAAATCCTGCAAGCGGCTCTCGATTTCCACCGCCGGGGTTGCCGTGTCGATCTCGGCCAGTTGTCCGGCCTTTTGCTCCAGCGCCGCGACATAAGCGCCGAGATCGGTCATTTCGGCATATTCGGCGCGGTAATTGACATCGCGCTGGTTGATGTCGCTCATCATCCGGTAACCGGCAACCGGGTCGAACAGGGCCATGTTGTAGCCGTTCGCCGCAAGGCCGCTGGCGGCGCTGTTCTGGCCGAGCAGGCCAGTGAGGAGATCGTTGGCGCTGCCGCCGCCGAGGAGGCTGGCGAGGCCGTTCTCGTTGCCGCCGCTCAGCGATGAAATCAGGGGCGTCATCATTTGCGCCTTGACGCTGGCCAGATAGGTCTGCAAGGTCGCGGCAAAATTGCCGCTGAGCGCCTGGTTCGCTGCCCCGACACCGGGATTTTGCAGCAAGGCGTAGTCGAAGCCGGTGCTTTGAATCAGGTTGCTGGTCATCTCATTCTCCTCGTCCTGACAGGTGCTGTTACCCACTGCTATGCAAAAAATATACCCGCTCCCGAACAAGGCCGCGGCAGGCTGTTGCGCGGGCGGCAGGTCGAGGCTGGACGGCAAATGCCGCCCGCCGAGAGGCATTTTTCGCCACCCGGCGTTGCCGGGAGGTCGCCGTTGGGCGGCGCTGGCGCTAAAATTACGGGTTATGAAATTGAGGAGCTGGCGATGAAGATCGGTTTTATCGGTCTTGGCATCATGGGGCGGCCGATGGCGCTCAATCTGTTGCGGGGCGGGCATCAACTGACGGTCTGGGCGCGCCGGGCCGAGTCGATGCAGCCTTTGCTGGCGGCGGGCGCGGCGGGCGCGGCCAACGCGACCGAGGCGGCGCGCGGGGCTGATCTGGTCATTTCGATGGTGGCCGACGCGCCGGATGTCGCCGCAGTGATGCAGGCCGTTGCCCAAGGCGCGGCGCCGGGGCTGGTGGCGGTCGATATGAGCACCATCGCGCCCGCCGCGGCGCGGCGGATTGGCGCGGAACTGGCGCAGACGGGCGTCGATTTTGTCGATGCGCCGGTTTCCGGCGGCGAAGCGGGGGCGATTGCCGGTCATCTCTCGATCATGGCGGGCGGCTCGGAGGCGGCTTTTGCCCGCGCCCTGCCGGCCTTTGAGCGGATGGGCAAAAACATCGTCCACATCGGCCCCGGCGGTAGCGGGCAGGTGGCCAAGGCGGCCAACCAGATCGTTACCGGCATGGGCGTGCTGGCGGTGGCCGAGGCGCTGGCTTTTGCCGCCAAAAACGGTGTCGACCGGGTCAAGGTGCGCGAGGCGCTGCTGGGCGGCTTCGCTTATTCAAAAATTCTCGAAAACCACGGCCAGCGCATGATTGAGCGCAATTTCAAGCCGGGTTTCAAAAGCTGGATGCACGAAAAAGATCTCAATATCGTCATGCAGACGGCGCACGAACTGGGCCTCTGCCTGCCGGGCGCGGCGGCGACGGCGCAGATGTTCAACGCCGTGGTCGGTTCCGGTCTGGGCGAGGAAGATTCGGTGGCCGTGCTGAAAGTGCTGGAAAGGCTGTCGGGGCAGGCATGAAGGCAGGCATGAACGTCGGCTTCATCGGCCTCGGCGTGATGGGTCGCCCGATGGCCCGGCATTTGGCGGCGGCGGGCTACGCGCTGCATGTCTGGGCGCGGCGGCCCGCCCGCATCGGCGATCTGCCCGCCACCCGCCACGCCACGCCCGCCGCGCTGGGCCGGGCCTGTACGGTGGTGTTTACGATGGTCACGTCGAGCGCCGATGTCGAAGCCGTGGCGCTTGGCGAGGACGGCCTGATTAACGGTATGGCGGCGGGCAGCGTGCTGGTCGATTGTTCGACCATCGCTCCCGCCACCGCCCGGCGCCTTGCCGCCGCCTTGCGGCGGAAAGACATCGCCTTCCTCGATGCGCCGGTTTCCGGCGGCGTCCAGGGGGCCATCGCGGCGAGTCTGGCGATCATGGTCGGCGGCGAGGCGGCGACGCTCGAACGGGTACGGCCATTGCTTGAAAAACTGGGGCGGCGGATCGTTCATATCGGCCCCAATGGCGCCGGGCAAGTGGCCAAAGCCTGCAATCAGATGGTCATGGTCGCCGCCATTGAAGCGGTCGCCGAGGCGCTGCATCTCGCCCGCGCCGCCGGGGCTGACCTCGCCAGGGTGCGCCAGGCGCTGCTGGGCGGTTCGGCTGCCTCGCGCGTGCTCGACATCATGGGCCAGCGCATGGTCGAGCGCGATTTTACGCCCGGTATCGAAGCGCGGCTGCACCACAAGGATTTCGGGCTGGCGCTGGCAGCGGCGCGGCAGGCCGGGATGCCGCTCCCCCTGACCGCCAGCGTCGGCCAGCAACTCAATGCCATGATGGCGATGAATCTCGGTCAACAGGACACTGCCGCGCTGTTGCGCGTACTGGAGGCAAGGTGAATCAGACGACGTCACATCCGGGCCATCCGGGCGATGAGGCCGAAGAACGCTTCCACATCACCGGCAGCCGCGCCATCGCCTTCACCCTGGCCGGTTACGCGCGCGATGGCGAACGTTTCTCGGCGCTGTTCGACGAGCAGATGTTCCTGACCACCCTGATCGAAGTCGACACCGATGAACAGGAGCTGATTTTCGATTTCGGCGGCGCCGAGGCGCTCAATCAGCGCCTGTTGCGCGTCGGCCATTGCCGCCTCGCCGGGCGGCCCGGCGGCGTTCATGTGCATTTCAATATCAGCCAGATCCGCCAGATCGAGCACGAGGGCCGCCCCGCCTTCGCCGCGCCGCTGCCCAGGGGCATCGTCCGCCTGCAACGCCGCGAGAGTTTCCGCATCGACACGCCGCGGGCCAAGCCGCTGCGGTTTTTCATCCGCCAGCCGGAGGGACAGGAAATCGAATTACCGGCTTTCGACATTTCAATCACCGGCATCGGCCTTCTCGCCTCGGCTGATCCCAATCTGCAAGCCGGGCAGTTGCTCGAGCGTTGCCGTTTCCGCCTGCCGGACGATACGCAGGACATCCATCTGGCGGCGCAGGTGCAGCACATCACCCATACCCAGTCGCGCAGCGGTGCCCGCCAGTGGCGGATCGGCGTGCATTTCCTCGATCTTTCGGCTGGCACCGAGAATCGCCTGCAACGCTACATCGCCCGTCTCGAACGCGAACGCAACGAGCGCGCCTGAAACGCGCCGCCCGCCGATTCAGAACACCCCGCCATGCACACCCTGACCCTGATTCTGCTGGCCTGTCTGGCGGGCGGCCTGATCAGCATTGCCGCCGCCGCGGCGCTGGTTTTCCGCCTTTCCAGACGCGCTACCGGCGTGCTGGTCGCCTTTGCCGCCGGGGCCATGTTGTCGACGGCCTTTCTCGACGTGCTGCCGGAAGCCTTTGCTTCGCCGGGCTTGACGCCGGAATCACTGTTCGCCGTCATGCTGGCGACGCTGTTCGTCTTTTTTGCCCTGGAGCGCCTTGCCCTGTGGCGTCATTCGCACGGCGACTGCGCGCAGCACGACGGCCATCACGCGACGACCACCGCGCCGCTGCTGATTCTGATCGGCGACAGCTTCCACAATTTTGTCGACGGCATTCTCATTGCCGCCGCCGTCATCGCCGGTCCGCTGGTCGGCGCGACCACCACCATCGCCATCATCGCCCACGAAATCCCGCAGGAAATGGGCGATTTCATCCTGCTCAGGAACGGCGGCTGGAGCAAGACCAGAGCCTTTATCGCCAATGGCGGTTCCAGCCTGTGTTCCATTCTCGGCGGCGTTCTCGGCTATTTCATGCTCGCCTCGGCCCACGAGGCGCTGCCCTATGTGCTGGTGATCGCCGCCGCCAGCTTCATCTATGTCGCCCTCGCCGACCTCCTGCCGCTGCTGCACAAGCAGGGCGACAACTTCCCGCGGCAAGCGGCGCTGATCGCCGCTGGCGTCGCCGTCGTGCCGCTGGTCGGCTGGCTCGTACACTGAAAAGTGTCGCGCCTCATCCTGTTCAACAAGCCCTGGGGCGTGCTCAGCCAATTCACGGCAGAAGGCCGCTGGCGGGGACTCGCCGAGTTCATTCCGGTCAAGGGCGTCTACGTCGCCGGGCGGCTCGACGCCGACAGCGAAGGGCTGCTGCTGCTGACCGACGATGGCCGCTTGCAGGCGCAAATTGCCGAACCGAAACACAAGCTGGAGAAAACCTACTGGGCGCAGATCGAGGGGATTCCCGACGAAGCGGCGCTCGACCGCCTGCGCGGCGGCCTCCAACTCGCCGCTTTCACCAGTCAACCGGCCAAGGCGCGGCGCATCGACCCGCCCGCCGACCTCTGGCCGCGCCAGCCGCCAATCCGCCAGCGGGCGGCGATCCCGACCTGCTGGCTGGAAATCGCCATCGCCGAAGGCAAAAACCGTCAGGTGCGGCGCATGACCGCCGCCATCGGTTATCCTACGCTCCGTCTGGTGCGGGCGGCGATTGGCGCGCTGCCGGTAAGCGGACTCCATCCTGGCCAATGGCGCCAGATCGACGCGGACATCCGCAGCATCCGGGGTAAATGAGATGAAGCAGAAGACCTTGCTGGCCGTCTCGGCCATATTGACCGCCAGCCTGAGCGGCAGCGCCGCCTGGGCGCAACGCGCCCTGCCGGTGCTTGAACTGGGGGCCGGTTTTTACCGCATCGAAGCAGAAGTGGCAGCCACCGACAGGGACCGCCAGATCGGCCTCATGCGGCGCGAAACGATGGCCCCGCAACACGGCATGTTGTTCGTTTATACCGAAGAAAAAACCCACTGCATGTGGATGAAAAACACCCTCTTGCCGCTCTCGGTCGCCTTCATCGACGCCGACGGCGCCATCCTCAACATCGAGGACATGCAGCCGGAAACGGAAGACAACCACTGCGCCCGCCGCCCGGCCCGTTACGCGCTGGAAATGAACCTCGGCTGGTTCGCCCAGCGCGGCATCGGCGTTGGCGACAAACTGCGCGGCCTCGAACGCGCCCCGCGTCCGCAGTGAATTCCGGCCACTGGCGCTTGCAACCGGCGGGCCGGGTCGCGCCAAGGCTCTACCCGTGGCTGACCGAGCCGGATTCGCTGACTGCCCGCTGCCAGCGCCATTGCCGCGAATTCTGCATCCGCCCCCTGTGCGAGGCGCGCCTGGCCCCTCTGGCCGAAGCCCGACCGCGCCGCCGCCTGCCGGTGCGCGAAGTGCTGCTCGTCTGCGACGGCGAGCCGGTCGTCTTTGCCCACAGCGCCTTGTCGACATCACGCGCGGGCTGCCTCGGACGCTGGTTTGCCGGTCTTGGCAACCGCTCACTCGGCTCCTTCCTCTTTGCCCATCCCCAATTCCGCCGCGACACCCTTGAGTATTGCCGCCTGCCGCCCGGCCATCCGCTGCACCGACGGCTGTGCGCCTTATCCGGCCACCCCTGGCCCGCCCTCTGGGCACGACGTTCCCGCCATCATCTCGGCAACGCCAGCGTCCTCGTCTGCGAGGTTTTTCTGCCGGCGGTCGAGAAACTGAGGCCGGTTTAACGTGGTTTTGGTTCAAATCCTTACCTCTCCCGTTCGCCCTGAGCCTGTCCCTTCGTCAGGCTCAGGACAGGCGAAGGGCGGTGCGGAGAGAGGATGAAACGGGCTTCGACTTTGCTCAGCCCGAACGGTATCAAATTGTCAGCGAATAAACGAAAACCGCGTTAGCTGAACGCCTGCCCGCGCTCGGCTTCCCATCCCTTGCAGGCCAGCGTCACCGTGCGTGGCACGGGACGCGCCCCCGTCCGGTATTGGCTGACCGTGCGGCGCGTCAGGCCGATGGCTTCCGCCGCCGCATTGAGCGATAAGTGATTGCGTTCCTGCCAGCGGCGGAACGCCAGCGTATCCACACGTCCGGCCTGCTCCAGCGCCATTTCCATCACCCGGTCGGCGTCCAGCCCCTCGCCATTTGGCCATTCGAGGGTATGCCCCCAATCGGCGACGGCGGCCGCGCGGAAGAAGTTGGGGTTCTTGAGGTCGGCGAACGCGGCGTAGCGTTCGGCAAGTTGAGAAAAATCAACGCGCACGACCTGACCGCCGGTGTAGCGAATTTCCAGCGTCATGCCGTCCTTCGGCGTCACGGATTCCAGTCGATTGACTTGTGCTTTCATGGCCTCACCTCGCAACAGGGTTGTTCATCCGCGCCCATTCCGCGCGGATGGATTCTTCGTTGGCCAGCACCCATTCCTTCGCCAGCTTCAATATTGCGGCGGGTACGCCGCTGTTGATGTCGGCCCCATCCAGGTAAATCACCGCCTTGCCGTCAGGATGCAATATATGAACATGTACCGGCGGATGCTCATGCCCTTGAACCCGGATCAGCCAATTAGCGGCGGAATGGATTTTGCCCATGCCACAAACAATAGGGAAATAATTTCTCTCTGTCAAGCATTTGTCGGCAGCCTGAACACCATCCGCGCTCAGTGCTTCTCCTGCTGCGACAGCAGCAGACTCAAGCCAACCGCGCCAAAAATAATGGCCCCGACAATCGCCAGCGACCATTGGATCGGCAGGTGGAACCACGGCGCGGCGAGCATTTTGCCGCCGATGAAAACGAGCACGATGGCGAGGCCGTACTTGAGCAGATAAAAGCGGTCGGCCATGTCGGCGAGGAGAAAATACAGGGCGCGCAGGCCCATGATGGCGAAGATGTTGGAGGTGAAGACGATGAAAGGATCGGTCGTCACCGCAAAAATGGCGGTGGCGAGGTGATTCATCAGGTCAGGGTCGATCGCGGAAAACAACCCGGCGATGGTATGCCAAAAACCGGCGGCAAACGGCAAAGGCAAGGCGAACGATGGGATCGGAAAAAGCGGAAGGTGGCCGAACCGCGTAATTCCGTTTTCAGATCAAGCGAGTACGCGAAGACGAAGCGCAGACAGTACGGCTGTACGGCAAGCGAAGTCGACAAAGTAATCGTTTGATCTGGAAATGGAATAATTCGCCAATACCCTTCCGGCGCAACCTGAAACCGTGGCGGCAGCTACAACATGCCGAGCCGCCGGGGCAGCCACAGGGAGAGTTCCGGCCAGTAGGTGACGACCATGAGAAAGCCGAGCATCGCCAGGAGCCACGGCCAGACGGCGACGGTCAGTTCGGTAATGCCCATCCGGGTAATGCCGGAAGCGACATAGAGATTGAGGCCGACCGGCGGGTGGCACATGCCGATTTCCATATTGACCACCATCAGGATGCCGAAATGCACCGGATCAATGCCCAGTTTCATCGCCACCGGAAACATGATCGGGGCAAAAATGAGCACGATGGAGGAGGCTTCCATGAAATTGCCCGCCAGCAACAAAATGATGTTGACCACGAGCAGAAAGCTGATGATGCCCAGACCATTGCCGAGCATCCAGTCGGCCAGGGCCTGCGGGATATTCTCGTTGGTCATAATGAACGAGAACAGCACGGCGTTGGTGATGATGTAGAGCAGCATGGCCGACATGTTGGCCGAATTGAGCAGCACTTTCGGCACGTCTTTCAAACGCATGTCCTTGTAGATGAAGATGGCGACGACAAAGGCGTAGACAGCGGCCATCGCGGCGGCTTCGGTCGGCGTGAAAATGCCGCTGTAGATGCCGCCCATGACGACGACGATCAGGAACAGTCCCCACACTGATTGGCGGAAGGCCGTCCACCGCTCGCCCCACGAGGCTTTGGGCTGACGCGGATAATTGAATTTGCGGGCGCGGAACCAGGTCACGCCGCCCAGCACGACGGCCAAGGCCAGGCCGGGTACGACGCCCGCCATGAACAAGGCGCCGACCGAGGTGCTGGTCGCCACCGCGTACATCACCATGACGATGGAGGGCGGAATGAGGATGCCCAGCGCGCCGGACGTGGTGATGACGCCAGCGCCGAAACGGTTGGGGAAACCGGCTTTGAGCATTGCTGGCAGCAGAATCGAGCCGATGGCAATCACCGTCGCCGGACTGGAGCCGGAGATGGCGGCAAACAAGGCGCAGGCCATCACCCCGGCCAAGCCCAGGCCGCCATGCCAATGGCCGACCATGCTGATGGCAAAACGGATCATGCGCTTGGCGACGCCGCCGTGGGTGAGGAAATTGCCGGCCAGAATGAAGAACGGAATGGCCATGATCTCGAACTTCTCGATGCCGGTAAACAACTTGAGCGCCACCGATTCGAGCGGTACATGGGTCATCGTAAAAAGGAAGGTGAGCACGGTCAGGCCGAGCGAAATCGAGATCGGCATCCCGGTCAGCATGAGGAGGGCAAGCAGCACGAAAATGACCAGGGCGTTCATGGCTGCTCGTCCTTGTTCTCATCCGCTTCACCGACCGGGGTATGCCGGAGGTCGCGCATGTGCAGGTTGTCGTCCATGCCGTAAGGATCGACGTCGACCGGCGGCGTCGGGTCGTCAAGACCATCGACGTGGCCGTGATCGTGTTGCGGCAGTTCGCCGCTCCGGGCAAACGACCAGACCACCTGAAGAAAGCGGAAACACATCAGGGAGGAACCCAGCGGAATGGCGCTATAGACCGCCCAGGTCGGCCATTCGAGATCGGGTGTGGTCGGCCCCTCGAAAAGATCGCCGGTATCGAGGCCGAAAGCATGAAAAATGGCGTAATGCGCCCCGTTGTCCCAGACAAAACTCGCCCCCAGCCCGGCGACCACGCCGGTAAACAGCGCCCCGGCGAGCAGGCCAAAAATGATGAAGCGGCGGCGGTTTTCTTTCTTGAGCCGGTTAATCAGCACATCGACGCCGACGTGGATGCCGGTGCGCACCCCGTAAGCCGCGCCGAATTTGGCCATCCAGACGAACATGATGATGCACAGTTCCTGCGCCCAACTGAAGTTGAGGCCGAGCAGCCAGTCCTGCAATCCGGGGATCGGCATACCCGCCAGGTAGCGGTGCGCCACGGCAACGAAAATAATCAGCGTCGCGCCCGCCATCAAGAGCGTAATCAGCCCTTCTTCAAGGCGGTTGAGCACGGTGTGGAACATCGGCATTCCTTGTCCGATTGGAACTACGCTCCGCGATGAAACAGCCCCTTGCCCCTGTCGCGGCAAAGGCTTGTCCGCGGATGGTCAAAGCCAGGCCGGGGAGAGATCAGGCGTCAACGACTGTCGCCTGACCGCTGCCCAGCCCCCTCGCCATTGAACAGCCCGACGCTGGCGAGGGGACATCCGGCCAGTTACAGCGCATTGGGATTGAAATCGGTCGCTTTGTAGACACTCTCGATGATGTCTTTGCCAATGCGTTCTTCCATTTTCTTATGAACCGGCACCAGGGCTTTCTTGAAGGCCAGACGTTCTTCCGGGCTGGGTTCGTAGACCGTCGTTTTGCCGGATTTTCTGACCAGATCGAGCGCCTGGTCGTTTTCGGCCTTGGCGATCTGGTTGGCGTAATCCGTTGCCTGACGCATCGCCTCTGCCAGTTGCTTGCGAATATCGTCGGGCAGACCCGTCCAGAATTTTTTGTTGACGATCACGGCGTAACCCAGATAACCGTGGTCGGTGATGGTCAGATATTTCTGCACTTCGTGCATTTTCTGGGTGTACAGATTGGAGATCGGGTTCTCGGTGCCATCGACGACCCCTGTCTGCAAAGCCTGATAAACCTCGGAGAAGGCCATCACCTGAGGCAAAGCGCCGAGCGCCCGGATTTCCTCCTCAAGCACCTTGGAAGACTGGATGCGCAATTTCTTGCCCTTCAGGTCAGCCGGCAGCTTGATCGGCGTATTGGCCGAGAAGGACTTGAAGCCGTTGTCCCAATAAGCCAAGCCCATGATGCCCTTGGGTTCGAGCTTGGTAAACAGTTGCACCCCGACCGGGCCGGCCGTCACCTTGTGCAGGTCGTCGTAGTTCCTGAAGATGAAGGGCAGGTCGAAAACCTCGAATTCCTTGGCGCCCAGCGGGCCGAATTTGGCCAGCGACGGCGCCAGCATCTGCACGGCCCCCAGTTGCAGGGCTTCCATTTCTTCCTTGTCCTTGTACAAGGTCGAGTTGGCGTGCACTTCGACCCTGACCTTGCCATGCGTCAGTTCCGCCGCTTTTTTGGCGAAATACTCGGCGGCCTTGCCTTTCGGCGTCTCACTGGCAACCACATGGCTGAACTTGATGATGATCGGCTCCTCGGCATGAACGCTCAAGGACAAAACGCCCACGAACAGGGCCGCCAGCAGCTTTGATAGTTTCATTTTTCCTCCTCCAGAGTAGATGCGCCGCAAAAACCGGCAAGACAGCCGGATGTCCTGTCAAGAACAAGACAAATTGTCACGAATTGTAGTTTTCTGTAATTTTCCCAAAAATTGCCGGGTAGCACCAACTTTATTATGGCCCCGACTATAATCACCGCCTGCCCCAAAGTCCCGGCGACGCGCTGCCGTTTGGGCTTCCCTCTTTCCTTCGCCCGCACCGCCGCATGGCTCTCCCCTACGAACTCCTGATCGGTCTGCGCTATACCCGCGCCAAGCGCCGGAATCACTTTATTTCCTTTATTTCGCTGATTTCCATGCTCGGCATTGCCTTGGGCGTTGCCGCGCTGATTGTCGTGTTGTCGGTGATGAACGGTTTTCAGAAGGAATTGCGCACGCGCATTCTGGGCGTTGCTTCGCATATCGAAATCACCGGCATCAACAGCCCGCTGGAAAACTGGCAGGCGGTGATGGCGACAGCCATGCAACACCCGGAAGTGCGGGCGGCGGCGCCGTTCATTCAGTCGCAGGCGATGCTGACCGTCGATGGCAGCGTCAAAGGGGCGCTGGTGCGCGGGATCTTGCCGGATCAGGAAGACCAGGTGGCCGATTTTCGCCAGAGCATCAAAAGCGGCAGCCTCGACCATCTGCGGCCCGGCGAGTTCGGCGTCATTCTCGGCGCTGAACTCGCCCGATCGCTACGCGCTTTTACCGGCGACAAAGTGACCCTGATTGCGCCGCAGGGCACGGTCACGCCCGCTGGCGTCGTGCCGCGCCTCAAATCCTTCCGGGTCGTCGGCATTTTTGAAGTCGGCATGTACGAGTATGACGCGGGCCTTGCCCTGATTCACCTGACCGACGCCCAGCGCCTCTATCAGATGGGCGACCGGGTGAGCGGCGTCCGCCTCAAGGTCGATGACCTGTTCACCGCGCCGCGCATCGCCCGCGAACTGGCGGCAACGATCAACGCCGACGCCTGGCTCAACGACTGGACCAGAAGCCACGCCAATTTCTTCCGCGCCGTGCAGATTGAAAAGACGATGATGTTCATCATCCTCTCGCTGATCGTCGCTGTCGCCGCCTTCAATCTGGTGTCGACCCTGGTCATGGCGGTGACCGACAAGGAAGCCGACATTGCCATTCTGCGCACCCTTGGCGCGCGGCCGCGTTCGATCATGGCGGCTTTCGTCATTCAGGGCGCGCTGGTCGGTTTGATCGGCCTTGGCCTGGGCGTCATCGGCGGCGTCCTGCTGGCGCTCAATATCGATGTCGTCGTCCCGGCCATCGAGCGGCTGTTCGGCGTCCAGTTCTTGTCGAAAGAGGTCTATTACATCTCCGATCTGCCGTCCGATCTGCAATGGGGCGATGTCTGGGGCGTCACCCTGATCGCCTTCGTGCTCGCCCTGCTGGCGACGCTCTACCCCAGTTGGCGGGCGGCCCGCGTCAATCCGGCGGAAGCCTTGCGCTATGAGTGAAACGCTTTTGAGCGCCCGCAATCTGGGCAAGACATTCCGTGGCGACGGGCTGGATGTCACGGTCCTGAGCGGCATCGCCCTCGACGTGGCGGCGGGCGAAACGCTCGCCATCGTCGGCGCTTCCGGCTCCGGCAAAAGCACCTTGCTGCATCTCCTCGGCGGGCTGGACAAGCCAACCACCGGCAGCGTCACGCTGGCCGGGCGCGATTTTTCGGCAATGGGCGAAGTCGCGCGCGGCGACTGGCGCAACCGGCATCTCGGCTTCGTCTACCAGTTTCACCACCTGCTGCCCGAATTTTCGGCGCTGGAAAATGTCGCCATGCCGCTCCTGATCCGCCGCATCGACCGCGCCAAGGCATTGCAGCAGGCGACCATCACGCTCACCGCCGTCGGCCTCGGCCATCGTCTCGAACACCGGCCTGGTGAACTTTCCGGCGGCGAACGCCAGCGCGCCGCCATCGCCCGCGCCGTCGTCACCGCGCCCTCCTGCCTCCTCGCCGACGAGCCAACCGGCAACCTCGACCGCCAGACCGCCGGGACGGTGTTCGATCTCTTGCTGGCGCAGGTGCGCGAGCGGCAGAGCAGCCTCATCATGGTCACCCACGACCGCGCCCTCGCCGCCCGCGCCGACCGCATGCTGGAATTCGCCGACGGGCATTTCAACACGCCCGCAGCAGCGCAGGGGTTGGGCTAGAGCATTTCCTGTTGAAATACTTACCCTCTCCGTTCGGGCTGAGCCTGTCGAAGCCCAGTTCAAGCCTCCAGACCCGCTCTCCGCACCGCCCTTCGCCTGTCCTGAGCCTGACGAAGGGACAGGCTCAGGGCGAACGGGAGAAAGGGTATGAACGAAAACCGCTCTATCCGTAAACGACAAAACCGCCGGTTAGTGACAACCGGCGGTTTTGCCAAGCAGCTTATAACTCAGTTTTCCGGTTTCAGCGCGGGCGGCACCGGGATCTCCGTTCCTGCTGGCGGCACGCCCCGGTTCTTCATGCTTTCACCGGCTCTGGCGTTGAGCGCCGCCCAGTCAGGGGTCAGGACGTCGACCGCTTCCGCCGGGCACAGCTCGCTGGCATTGACGGCGGCCAGCTCATCGGCTTCCGGGTCCGGGGCGTCGAGCCGCTGCAGGCCAAGGGCTTGCAGCAGGTGGCCCATGCCGGCGTAGGTACGCAGATAGGCAAGGGACAGGTCGGTTTCGTTATTGACCGCATTGCGGCGGGCGCTGAACAGTTCGTTCACCGTGTCGAGCAGGTCGAGCAGGCTGCGCTGGCCGATATTGAACTGGTCGCGGTAGGCGACCATGGTCTTTTCCAGCAACGGCACCTGAACATCCAGTTGGGCTTTCCTCTGGCGCAGGTTCAGGACATCGTTGTAGGCAATCAGCAGGGTCTGGCGGGAATCGCGGCAAGCCTTTTCGCGCAGGTCGAGGGCGACATTGCGGTTCTCGGTGTACTGGCGCACGCGGGCAACATCGGAGCCGCCGCGAAAGAGGTTCCAGTTGAGCACGATTTCGCCGCCGCTATAGCCGCGATGACCTTCGTCGCCGAGGTAGTGGCGGCTGCTTTCTGTCCAGGCGCGCAAATCGACGCGCGGCATGTAGGCGGCGCGGCGGACATTGATGTCATACTGGGCGGCTTCGACATTCTCGATGGCCGCCAAGAGCGTCGGATTGCTGCGGTAAAAGCCGGTCAGCGCGGCATTGGAATTGGCGGGCAGCAGGCTGGTGAGATCAGCCGGAACAACGACGGCGGACGGCGGCAGGGCGCCGACCAGCCGCTGATAGCGGGCCGAAACGTCGTGCATGTTGGCGACTTCGGTGGTCAGGTTGAATTCAGCCAGAGCCAGACGGCTGCCCGCCTGTTCGACGTCGACCCGGCGGCCAACGCCCGACTCAACCCGTTGCCGGACCTGTTCGTAGGTGGTTTTGTGCTGGACGTAGTTTTCTTCGGTCAGACGCACCAGCTCGCGGTAGCGGAGCACGTCGAGATAGGCGCGGGCGGCTTCGAGAGCGGTGTTTTCGGAGGCTTCGAGCAGTTCGTAGTAGCGAACCAGCAGGGCTTTGTTGAGGCGGCTCACCTCGTTGGGCGTCGCCAGGCCGTCGAACAGCATCTGCGTCAGCGTCAGCCGGGCGCCACGGTGGGTGTAGTCGATCGGCTCGTCGGGATTGATCTTGAGACGCTCGCGGCCAATCCCTGCCGAGAGGTCGAGGCTGGGGAAGTAGCCGCCACGGGCAACGCCGATTTCTTCTTCCGCCGCCTTGTAGACGTGCCAGCGATTGGTCACTTCGGGACTCTGGAGAACCGCGCTCTGGGCCGCGTCCTTGAGGGTAATGGGGCCGTCGGCGGCATGGCCGAGCATGGCGACCGCCAAGAGGGCTGGCAGCGTGAGTCGTTTGATTGCTTTCATGTGTACACCCCTATAACCGCGTGTTGGGAATGGATAAATTTTTTGATAATGAACTAATTTTATTACAAAGAATCGCGCGTTGTCTCATTCCCGGCGTTCCCGGTCGTTATGGCTGTGCAATATTTCTCATCCGCTGCTATTCTCTGACCCATTTCAAGATCAGGCCCGCCTTGTCCAGACGCCTCTCGCCATTTCGCCAAAGCCTTTGCGGCGCGCTGCTGGCGCTGAGTTTTTTCCTGGCGCTGGCGGTCGCCGCGGGCCTTGACTTCGGCCATCTGCGGCAGGCGCTGGTCAACCGTTTCGGCGACAAACCGCTGGTTCGCTTCAACGACTGGCAAACGATGCTGACCAGTGGACAGGCGCTGGACGAAAAAGAAAAGCTGCGCCGGGTCAACGATTTTTTCAACCGGCGGATCACTTTTGACGATGACATCAGCATCTGGGGCCAGTCCGATTACTGGGCCACGCCGCTGGAGACGGTGGGCAGTGGCCGCGCCGATTGCGAGGATTTTTCCATCGCCAAGTATTACTCGCTGCTGGCTCTCGGCGTGCCGGTCAACAAGCTGCGCCTGGTCTATGTCCGCGCCCGCCTGAGCGGGCCGGGCGGCGTCTCGCTGCAAGCGCACATGGTGCTCGCCTATTACGCCGCGCCGACGGCTGAACCCCTGGTGCTCGACAATCTGAAGCCGGACATTCTCCCGGCTTCGGCGCGGGCCGACCTCTCCCCGATTTTCAGTTTCAACAGCGCCGGTCTCTGGCAAGGCGTCGGCAACCGTTCCAGCAAGAGCAGTCTGTCGCGCTGGCAGGATTTGCTGCTGCGCGCCCGCACCGAAGGTTTCCAGTGAGGTAAATCATCATGTCCCTCTTTCGTCAGATCTGGCTGGCCGTCATTGTCAGCGCCCTGATCGCCTTTGTCGGCAGTTTCGCCGCCAGCATGCTGGCCGGGCGGCTCTACCTGACCGAGCAACTGGCCATCAAAAACAGCGACAACGCAACCTCGCTGGCGCTCGCCATGTCGCAGCTCGACAAAGACCCCGTCACCGTCGAACTCCAGGTCGCGGCGCTGTTCGACAGCGGCCAGTACCGGCTGGCGCGGGTCATTGATCCCGACGGCAAGGTGATGATCGAAAAAACCAGCCCGCCGCCAGCGGGCGAAGTACCCGACTGGTTCAAGCGCCTGTTCCCTATCGACTCAAAGCCGGGTACGGCGCAAATTTCCACAGGCTGGCAGCAGTTCGGCACGGTCGAACTCGTCAGCCACAGCCATTTCGCCCATCTCGCCCTCTGGCATGGCGCGCGCGACCTGCTGCTGTGGTTCGTTTTTGCCGCCCTCGTCGTCGGCTGGCTGGCGACGCGCTTTTTGCAAAAAAACATCAAGCGGCCGCTCGACGCCGTCGTCGCCCAGGCCCAGGCCATCAGCGAAAAACGCTTCATCCGCATTGCCGAACCCAAGCCGCCGGAACTGAACAGCGTCGCCAGCGCCATGAACATCATGGTCGACCGCTTGAAAGCCATGTTCGAGCAGGAAGCCGGACGGCTCGAAGCCTTGCGCCGCGAAGCGACGCTCGACGCCCTCACCGGCTTGGCCAACCGCGCCTTTTTCCTCAACCAGCTTGATGCCGCGCTCCATAACGACGACGCGCAACCCGCCGGCAGTCTGCTGCTGCTGCGCGTCGCCGATCTCGCCGGCATCAACCGCCGCCTCGGCCGCGAAATGGCCGATGAACTGCTGCGCCGCCTCGGCCACGCCCTGCTCGAACACAGCGCCCGCCATCCGGCCGCCGCCGCCGCCCGCCTCAACGGTGCCGATTTCGCCCTGCTCCTGCCTGATCTGGCCGACCCGGCCCCGGTCGCCGAACAACTGCTCGCCACCTTCGGCCAACTGGTCGCCAGCGGCCTGATCGACGGCGAGCCGGTCGGCCACATCGCCAGCGGCCCCTATCAGCACGGCCAGCCTGCCGCCACCCTGCTCGCCCGTCTCGATAGCGCCCTGGCCGCCGCCGAAACGGAAGGGGCGCTGGCCTGGCGTCGCGTCGACAGCGCCGCCCCAACACCGGCGACCAGCAACGCCGACTGGCGCCAACTGCTCGACGGCGCGATCGAGAGCCAGCGCCTGCGGCTGGTCGACTTCCCGGTCGCCAACAATCAGGGCCAACTGCTCCACCTCGAATGCCCGCTCCGCCTGCAAGCCGTCGAAGGCGGCGAATGGCTGATAGCGGGCAGCTTCATGCCGATGGCCGCCCGCCTGGCGATGACCGCCGACCTTGATCTCGCCGCCGTCCGTCTGGCCCTCGACCGCCTTGCCAGCGGCGCGGCGGCGGTCGCCGTCAACCTTTCCGGCGAATCCATTGCCGACGCCCAATTCCGCCAGCGCCTGCTGGCCCGCCTCGCCAGCCAAAAGGAACTCGCCTCGCGCCTCTGGCTGGAAGTCTCCGAACCCGGCGTCTTCAACCATTTCGAGCCATTCCGCGCCTTCTGCAACCTGTTGCGGCCCCTCTCCTGTCGTCTCGGCATCGAACACTTTGGCCGCCAGTTCAGCGAAATCGGCCGCCTGCACGACATCGGCCTCGACTACCTCAAAGTCGACGCCAGCTTCATCCGCGCCATCGACAGCCAGCCGGGCAACCAGGCATTCCTCAAAGGCTTGTGCAACATCGCCCACAACATCGGCCTCACCATCATCGCCGAAGGCGTCCAAAGCACCGCCGAACTCGCCGCCCTGCCCGACTTGGGCTTCGACGGCGCAACGGGGCCAGCGGTGGCGCTGCCCGGTCAGCCAAAGTAAGCGACCGGGGGCAGAAGACGGAGGACAGATTTCTTGCCTTTGCGCCGCCGCCCGGCACAAGCTCACCGCTCGCTGCCGCTCCCGCCCGGCATTTGCCTTGAAAAAGCCGCGCTCAGGGTAGCAACGAAGGTTGCCGTCAAATGCCGCTCATCGCGCCAGGCAATCATGCTATTCGTTTCGGCGGCCCATACTATCGAATCCAGCAGCAATTCGCTGCTGTATGGCAAAAATGTCGTTGCTATCCGGATTAATAAAACTACCAACTATCGTATCCGCGACCAAAATCTCAAGAATGTCTGCGGGATTCTGGAAATTTTATGTCTTCGCCAGCGAAACGATCCGGATTCCAGCAGATATACTGCTTTTGCAACAAAAGCTGCATCATAAATATTTTTTACTCCGAATTGCTGTGGTAGTAAATCTATATTTCTAAAGAATTGATACACGTATTCACCAGTGCTACGTGCAATGTATTTAATCTTTTTAACCCGTGCCTTACTCTTTATCTTTGAGAACGGGAGCTGATGCTGAAGGGCCAGTTCACAGCAATATTTCTCTACATCATTATAATGATCGGAATAAACTTGAGCTAATACAATACAAATCTGATCCTCCAGTCGAGTTTTAATATGATCGTTATGTAGATGAGCAGCTTGCAAATAGGGCTCATATATACATAGAGCCAATGAACGAACTCCCTTCATGTTTTTAACTGCCGAATGGAATGGAATATTTTCTTCGGAAAAAAACTTTTTTACCGAGCTATCATTGCTATTTGCTTGAAAGTAAGAAGCTCCAGTACTATGAGCAGAAGCCCCAGCAATGACAACTGGCTCTTTCAGATACACATATTCTGATAGAGTTAATGACAGTGCAATGCTTGAATAAACATCCGGGATTGAGGATAAGAAAAAAACGCCGTTTTTACGGGCTGCGTTAATCGCGGAAATATCTACAAATCCCCCCATGTAAACCCATGGTAGTTTTTGGTACCTGGTTTCGCCTCGTAGTACTTTTCCCAGCCACTTCTTTGTCTCTCTGATTTCATAACCTCGCCCCAAAGGAACAATAAATCCAGTGTTATGGCTCCAAACACCCGGCCAGGCGAAAGCGCAGAGTTCTGAAGAAACAGCCTTGCAATTCGTCGCGTGTATGACCTCGGCGACTTTGGCAAGTGCTCCGGGGAGTAGGCCGTCATCGTCGCCAACGAAGGTTACCCAGCCATCTCTCACGTGGTCCAGAGCGAACTCCCAGTTATGAGACATACTCAATCGTCGCCCCGTATTGATGTATTTAATCCGTGAATCGGTAAAAGATTCCACCACGGCCTTGGTGTTATCTTGACTAAAATTGTCACTGACAATGATCTCCAAATTTTCATAGTCTTGGGCGACAACCGTTTGCAGTGCATAAAGAAGCGTATCAGCCCTCTCACGCGTGGGAATGATAACAGTAAATTTAATATCTTCTTTCATAAAAATCTTCACTGATCTGATATTGAGAACTTGGATTGTTACTTTGTTTTATGTGAACCAACGATTCCTGCCTGTCTGAGTTTATGCTGAATAGCTTTTCTGGTGGCGGGCGTAAAGAAACAGATTGATACATAAGAAAAAAATAGTGCCGCGGCTAGCCTCGCAATCATTGCAATAAAGCTGTCAGACTTGGGCCAGAGCCAGAGCACCACAAGTACAGGTACGAAACCCGCCAATAACGGCATCACGACATCGCTACGATACCAGTTCCACTTTTCATCCGGCAACAACCGGCGAAATATGAAGTGTGTGCTGAATACTAGATGGCCCAGGTTCAGGGCAAGCCAAATACTGGCAGCGGCTAAAGCGCCATATCTGGGAACAAAATAAAACAATGCGGGCACCAGGATAAGCGCCGCGACGACATTGACTCGCGCCGCAAACCCGCTCCAGCCGTGCGCCAGTTGCAGCATGTAGGGCATGTTCATAAAGGCGTTGCACAGCGTTCCCAGCGCAAGCAGGGACAAAATAGGCGCGCTTTGATCGGCCAGTTCGGCATCGCGGCTCCAGGCAAATAACAAGGGCTTTGCAAAAAAAACGATGACCAATGCGGCTGGAACAACGCTTACCGCCAGCCATTGACATGCCCGATGAAAAGAATCTCGTAGCGCGGCCTCGTCGCGCCGGGCAGCCAATTCGGTGAGATGCGGCAACATCGCGGCAGTTAACGGAGAAATGAAAAATATCAACCCTCCGGCAACCGTCGCGGCAAGCATGTAGTAGCCGTAGTGTTGCAAAGAGAGCAGTTTGCTCAATAACAATTTATCAATCTGCGTCAGAAACAGCACCAGCAGAGCCGTCGCCACCATACCGCCGGCATAGCGTTTGATACGGTGCAATTCAGCCCATGAAAAATACGGCTTTGCGTCAGTAGCTGGCAAAAAATGATGCGCTCCCCAAGCCAGCACACCAACACTGACCAATGAGCCTACGCCTTGCCAAATAAAAAATGCCTGTATCGTAGGCGAGACCCAGATCAGGATCGGAATTACCCCTGCCCAGCGAACCGTTGCCATCACTGCCTGAGCAACGTTGAGCCATACTTGCCGTTGTAACCCCTGCAACGCACCACGGTAAAGTTGTTCAGCCATGCGGCAAGCAATCACCCATCCCATGAGCGCGATTGCCGTAGTGACGGCATCCACAGCCAATTTTTCCGGCTTTAGCCAATACTCAGCCAGCCAGGATGCGCCAACTACACTCAACACCCCGGCAAGCAAAGCGGCAATACCAACCAGAATTTCCAAACTGCACAGCAAATTTTTAACGGCTTCCGCCGTGATTTCTCCCGCAGTGAAACGTGCCATTTCTCGACCAAGCGCCGGGCTCAACCCCATGTCCAGCAGTACAAACCATGCTTGCAAGGTAGCCATGAACCCCACCAATCCCCACGCTTCCACCCCAAGGTAGTGTATATACAACGGGATAAAGGCCAGCCCCATCAAAGCTTGCCAGCCTTGGCCAAAATAATTGGCCAAGGTATTTTTTCTTAGCGAGACTGGTGGCACTACGCAACCTATCCGATGCGTTTCAAATAGCCATCGGGCGCGACGGAGATAGGCAATTTGTGATCAATAGATTTGTCGATAACAAATTCTGGATGCGTCTTAAGATATTCCCATACAGTGGTTTTGGGATTGCCCCCTCGCCTCCAAGAACGATCAGAGAAACTGCCTTCCGGCATATCTTCAATAAGCGTATCAAATACAACGCAGTAGCTGTCCGGCGTCACCAAAGGTGCATATGCTTCCAACTCAGCCAGTACATGCTCATGAGTATGATTCGAATCCAAGCAAACAAGAATGCGCTTGTAGTCTGTAGCAATTTTTTTCACTTCTGCCACAACATCTGGAGCCACACTCGAGCCCTGAAGCATCTTGATTCTGGAAGCCATGGGGTGAGCCTCAATCTCGGTTCTGTTATGAGCGCGAATATCAAGACCGATAACCAAGCGTGACGATTTCTTTGGATCAAGAGTGGTTCCGGCTTCAATAGCATCGCACATATCAAGTTGAGCAAGCATGGAGGCACTAAAAATCAAAGAGCCTCCATGTGCAATGCCTGTCTCAATGATCAAATCAGGTTTTACGTGCCAGATAAGCTCCTGCATAGCAACAATATCCTGCGGATATTGAATAATAGGTCGCCCGAACCATTCGAAATGGTAAGTGTACTTTTTCTCGTTCATCCGTCTGATCCAATCGTGAGTTACAGCGACCAAGCTCTTATCTCGACCGATTGCTTCGATTTCCTGCTCACATTCCTGCTTGAACTGCTGATACGGCGTCATGCTAAACTCTCCTGTCTTCATATTTTTTTATAGCTATTCGCATAAAACCGAACAGGTTTCAGCGTGTCGCCACGGCATAGATAATGTTGCAATCTTCGGGTTGCTGTTTTCCTAGTTCGTAAGATGCACGACAAAATTCTGCCCGCCAATCTTTGGTCTTCTCTGCGCCGACACGTCCCCAGCCAAAACCACCGTCTTCCCACGGGCCATTCTTGAGAAACCAGTCCATTTGCGGGGTAGATAATGATTTGTAGAACACGCCTCCTGTTGCTTTGACCCTGAGGCCTGCTGCCTCGATATCGGCAGTCAGAGTTGCCAGCGAATACGAGCGGCGATGTCCCACAACATGAATGTCAAACGGAGATAGCTCCTCGCAGGAAAGAAGAGTGCCCATTCTCACGGCTAAACGGCGATTAACAGCAAGAGCATTGGGCACATGAACAATCATGACGCCTTGCTCGCCAAGCAGTGACGAGGCCTTCCTTAGCACCTCAACAGGGTCAACAACATGCTCAAGGATATTGAGCATGGTAATCGTATCGAAACGCTCGTCGGTTTCGAATTCTTCAATCAATGCTTCGTGTAATTCTGCACCTGGCAAGTTCTGTCTTGCAAGTTCCAGGTGTTTACTGGAAGCATCAACACCAACCACTCGCTTGAATCTTTTGGCAAGAGCTGCTGTCAGTGACCCGTCTCCACAAGGCATGTCAAGAAGGCTTTCGCCCCGAGCATGCTCAAGACATGAAACTGACTGGTAATGCCCCACGACATTATTATAGCTTTCGAAAACTTGGCTGCGCGCCCAAGTGAAGCCTTCCTGCAAATTTTTTTCATCCGTGCTCATGATGCTCTCCAATCGAATTATTTTTAATTAGCGCTGTCAATCCATCCCATATATTGATCTTCGGTTGCCAGTCCAGCATCGCGCAACTCTTGCTGATATTCATTGCGATGCGTGCTACGTGGCTTTCGATATTGGCTTGCGTAACCTCGCTCTTGCTTTGCAATGTCCGCACAAGGAATTCGGCGATCTCAAAAGTAGATGTCAGTTCCCCTGTGCCCAGGTGGAACAGGCCATTTACCGGGAAATTCAAAATCCGGGCCAAGGCATTGACGAGATCATCGACATGCAGCAAATCCAGCGCCGCATCGCCATTCAGATAACGATGGGTGACGATTTTGCTTCCACTCTTCGCTTTCGCGGCAAAGTTATAGATGAATTTAGGGCGATCCGAACCGGCACCGTAGACCGGGCTGGATCGCACGATGGTGTAATTCAGATTGGTCGTGCGTGCGAAATTCTGGATCAATTCTTCCGCGAGCAATTTGGCATCACCATAGGGGCCTTTCGATAATACAGGCACATTCTCATCGACCAGCAATTCTCCCGCGTAGCCAGAGAATACTTCCCAACCGGAAAGGTAAATCAAGCGCATGCGCCTTGACGCCGCAACTTCAAGCACGTTCCGCAGCATGGATAGAGTCTGACCCAACGCGACATTTGATGTGTAGACACGAGGATTGGCCAAATGCACCATCGTTTCGGCACCGCATTCCGCTGCGAACATGTCCAGCCGGGTGGCGCCTTTGATGATGTCGACATCATTGCTGGAGGGGGCAATAACATGGGTCGTGTCCGCAAGGTGCGCTCGCAATGCGGTTCCGATAAACCCGCCGCCGCCTGTCATCAGGACTGTGGGGCTTGAGTTTGAGGTCGGGCGAGCATCCCCTTCCAGCGCTCGTCGAACCGCTTCGAGCGGTTCCAGTTTGATTTCCGTTTCTCCCGTGCGCTGCTGCACCATTCGAACGGCATCCAGAAATGGGATGCGGTCATGACGCGCCAAAATACCTGCTGCCACGGCATTGCTGCGCGAGATGCCGTAATCACAGCAGACGATTGTACGCAGCCCGGCGGACAACAATTTCACGCCTTCATCAATTTTTGCGCGGATCGCTTGAACAGAATTGCCCCCCTTGTCGACCAGATCGCGCACGTCGACCAGATTGAGGCCGGTTTGTCCGACCACTTCGTTTGCGGGTGCCGTGCCCAGTTGTTCGGTAATCCAGCGAATCATGGTCGCATATCCTCTTCGTTAACATATAACTCGCTTAAACCGCGCAGATACAAGCCGGGTTTGATGGCACCGATAGCGGGCGTTGTCCCGGTTTTCAACTTCCTGATCAGCAGATCCACCTCATTGAATCCCGCCATCGCACGCAGATAGCTGGAGGCGGAAAAGCGCGGGTTAATTTCGAACGGCAGGAATATGCCGTCCCTCACACGGCCTTGCACATTCAATGGTCCGCGACTACCGACTTGTTTGGCAATGCGTTCTGCCTGCTCGCAAACGGATGGATAGGCACCAATATGGCCTTGCGAGTAGCCGCTAGAAATGATGCCGCCACGTCCCCGGTAAAACACCGAGAGCTTCGCATCCAACGCACGCTTGAGTGCGATGGAACCGATTAAATTGCCATCTGGATCGGAAAGCACGCCAACGGTAAATTCGCTTTCCTTCACATCAATGTATTCCTGCGCGACCGGCACGCCACCCATCCGGCGAATAAAACCAGCATAGATCATCGCCTCATCTGTAGATACTGCAAAGAAAACATTGACACTGCCACCGCTGTCCGTCGCCGGTTTGATGATGCACGGCATCCCGATGCTGACTAAGTCATCCTCCTTTTCCACGGTGATCGTGCGCGGAATCGGGATGCCGGCTTTATTCATGTACTGGAAACATTTGTCTTTGTCAGAGCACAAGGCCACCACACTTGGCGCATTCCCCAACAAACAGATGCCCTCCGCAGCAAAAACCGGTGCCGCTGCCGACAGCAGCCGCATAGGCTGCTCACCACCCGGAATCAAAAATTCCGCATTCGCGGATCGACACACGGCCAACACCTGGTCAACATAATGGTCTGTGGAAACTTTAACGGTTTTCTGGAAGCCGGGTTCATAAAGGCCATATGCCGTGCCGGAGATATCGCAACCGATAATTTCATAGCCGTCGCACAAGGCCAGCGACTTGCGGATCTCGGTTCCTAGCGAAGCGCCACCAATACCGGCGATGACTACTTTGACAGGACTCATCATGATGCTTTCGCCAAGCTCACAGCATGGTGCAACACAGCCGACACACGCGATAAATCATCGCTACTGATATCGTGGTAACTCGGCAGATTGATTGCACGCTCCGGAATACTCCATGCCGTGACATTGCCACGGCACGGCTGGAACATAGACAAACTGGACAGCGGCCAGAAGAAAACCCGCGCATCAATGTTAGCCGCAGCGAATTCACGCTGGAGCATGTCGCGGGTGATTTTGCTTTCGCTGGAGAAAACCACTGTCGGCATCCATGCGCCGTTGATCACGCCTGCAGGTTCAGGGTTCATGCTGGCGCTGGCAATATCGGCTATCAACGTACGGTACTGCGAATAAATTTCCCGTTTGCGGGCGATTAGCGTGTCGATGCGTTCCATTTGGGCGCAACCGATTGCCGCTTGAACATTGGACATTTTGTACTTGAATCCCACCATGTCCGGCCAGAACTGCTTGGTTTGTCCTCGCGCTCGACCGTGATTGGACAACGTCAGCACAGTTTCATAGAGATCGGCATCATTAGTCACGAACATGCCGCCCTCGCCAGTCGTCATGGTCTTGGTGCCATGAAAGGAAAAACTGCCGAAAGCCCCCATACTGCCAGCGCGCTTGCCTTTGTATTGCGAGCCGATAGCTTCGGCGGCGTCCTCAATCACAGGAATGCCGTACTTGGCGCCAATTGCCAGCAAGCGATCCATTTCACAAAGATTGCCATAGAGGTGTACCGCCAAAATCGCTTTGGTTTTGGGCGTAATAGCCGCTTCAACTTTATCCGGATCAAGACACCAACTGTCTGGCAGAATATCGACGAACACGGGTTTAGCGCCTAGATAGGTTATGGGTGCTGCGGAAGCAATCCAGTTTGTATCGGCCATGATCACCTCATCGCCCGTACCGATGCCCAATGCAGCCATGCCCATGTGCAATGCGCCGGTACAACTTGACGTGGCAATCGCATATCTGACGCCCAGATGTTTTTTGAAAGCTTCCTCGAAACGCGCGATATATTCGTAGCATCGGTCGCCCCAACCATTGCGGGCGGCATCTGTGGCATACTCAACTTCCAGATCGGTAATTGAAGGCTTGGTATAGTAGATACGCGAACTCATGTAGCCTCCAAATGAGGAATTGCAGTAACAAACTTGCCGCCCCAATCCTTGATATAGGCAAGCTGCACCTCAAGCTCCGCCATCAAATTCCACGGCAGAATCAGCACATAGTCAGGCTTTTCTTGCTTGAGTCGATCTTCCGGCACGATGGGAATACGGCTGCCCGGCATGTATTTGCCTTGCTTGGCGGGATTGCGATCCGCGACGAATTCGATCAGATCGGCGCGAATGCCCGCGTAATTGAGCAGGGTATTGCCCTTGGCGGCGGCGCCGTAAGCGGCAACGCGTTTGCCGTCGCGCTTGGCGTCGAGCAGGAAGCAGGTCAGTTCATATTTGATCTGATTGGTGCGCGCCTGAAAGTCGCGGTAGTAATCCGCCTTCAGCATGCCGTTGTTTTTTTCGGCGTTCAACACTTGGGCTACGCGCGCGCTGATTTCATGCCAACCGGTATCTGCGCGTTGCGCATAAACGCGCAGACTGCCACCGTGCGTGGATAATTCTTCGACATCAAAAACCGCAAGGCCATTGGCAGCGAATATGCGCTGCACCGCAGTCAGTGAAAGATACGAAAAATGCTCGTGGTAAATGGTGTCGAACTGTGTTTCCTCCAGCAGTTTCAACAGATGCGGAAACTCGAAGGTGGCGACACCCTGCGCTTTCAACAAAAGCGCGAAGCCTGCGACAAAATCGTTGATATCCGGCACATGCGCCAAGACATTGTTGGCTGCGGTCAGGTCGGCTTGCTTGCCTTCGGCAAGCAGCGTCTTGGCTAGCGCCACGCCAAAAAATTCCTCAACAATGGGAATGCCCTTGGCGCGCGCGGCGGCGGCGGTGCTGGCCGTCGGCTCCACGCCGGTGCAGGGGATGCCTTTCGCCTTCACGTATTGCAACAGGTAGCCATCGTTGGCGGCCACTTCGAGAACATGTGATTGCGCGCCCAAACCAAAGCGGGCAACCATATCGGTAACGTAACGCTCCGAATGCGCCAGCCAGCTCGTGGAGAAACCGCTGAAATAGGCGTAGTCGGCGTCAAATAAATCATTGGCCTGCGTAAAATCTTCGGTCTGCGCCAGCCAGCACTGCTCGCACACCAGCACACGTAACGGGAACCATTTTTCCGGGGCATGCAAGGTGCGCTCGGTCAGGTAGGAATTTGATGGCGGCGCGCTGCCGAGATCAACTAGAGGCAGCTTGAGTTCGCTGGCGCAATGGCGGCATTTCATTGCGTTACTCCCTCGAAATCGGCTGCGATAGCGGGGTGTGTTGCGTCGCGCGGCGACATTTCGGCAATCGGCAGAGGCCACTGAATCACCAGTCTGGCATCCTGCGGATTCAGGCCAGCTTCGGCGTTCGGTGCATACGAAGCGGTGTGCAGATATAGCAATTCGCAATCATCGGTCAGGGTTTGGAAACCATGCGCAAACCCTTCCGGTATCGCAAGGGTTTTGTGATTGTCCGCACTCAGCAATTCAGCGTGCCAATGCAGGAAAGTCGGTGAGTTTTTACGCAGATCCACGGCCACATCGAATACTTCACCACGCAAACAAGAAACGAGTTTCATCTCGGCATGAGGCGCATACTGAAAGTGCATACCGCGCACCGTACCTTTGGCCTGCGTCAACGTATGGTTGATCTGCACGACCTGCCGCTTGCCTAGAATTTCCTCTAGATCATCCATGCAGAACATGCGCTCAAGATAACCTCGGCTGTCGCCCATCGGCTTGCGCACGATCACATTGAGGCCGGACAGCGGCGTCTTCTGAATTTCAAAACGTCCGCTCATGCGCACGCTCTTGCAGCCTCATAGGCAGCGATTTGGCTCAGGCTGAATGCCCGCATGTCCGTACCTTTACGCCATGCCAGATGCCAATCGATCGTCGCCGCCAGCGCCTGTTCGAGCGGCCAGCGCGGATGCCAACTCAGGCGTCGTTTGGCTTTGGCGCTGTCCAACTTGAGCGTGCCCGCTTCGTGCGGTTGTGGTATTTCGTCGCGCTGCCAGCTTGCGCCGGGGATTTGCGCGCAGAGCCGATCCGCCAGCCACGCCACAGGATGCGCATCGGATTCTTCCGGGCCGAAATTCCAGGCTTCGGCATAAGCGCCATTTTCGGTGTGCAGCTTTTCCGCCAATTGTAGATAGCCAGACAAAGGCTCCAGCACGTGCTGCCAGGGACGGATCGCGTGAGGGTAACGAATGACAAGTGTCTGACCGGCATCAATCGCCCGCAGAAAATCGGGAACCAGGCGATCCGCAGACCAGTCACCGCCACCGATCACATTGCCAGCGCGTGCGCTGGCAAGCGCGATACCTTGGGTTTCAAGGAAAGAACGGCGGTACGCTGAGCTTACCAATTCCGAACACGCCTTGCTGCTTGAGTAAGGATCGTATCCGCCCAAGGCTTCTTCCTCGGTATAAGGCTCATCTCGCTCCCGATTCTCGTAACACTTGTCGGTGGTGACATTGAGCACGGCCTTGACGCCTGGCGCTTGGCGCACGGCTTCAAACAGATTCACAGCGCCCATGACATTGACCGCATAGGTTTCGACCGGCGCTGCATAGGAGTAACGCACCAGCGGCTGAGCGGCGAGATGCAGAACGATATCGGGGGAAGCCGCAAGCAAGGCAACGCGCAGGGCGTCGGCATCACGAATATCCGCAATAGTGCTGCTGGCCAGACGATCAGCCAGCCTCGTCACTTCATAAAAACTTGGAGTCGTCGGCGGCGTCAGCGCGTAACCATGAACCTTGGCCCCCATCTCGCTCAGCCAAAGCGCCAGCCAACCGCCCTTGAAGCCGGTGTGTCCGGTCAGGAAAACACGCTTGCCGCGCCAGAAGGGTCGATTCAAGGCCACACCTTCCACGGCGCTTTGCCCGATGCCCACAAATCTTCGAGCATATTTTTTTCCCGCAGCGTATCCATCGGCTGCCAGAACCCTTTGTGCTCAAACGCGGCCAATTGGCCATCTTTGGCAAGTCGCGCCAGCGGCTCACCTTCCCAACTCGAATTGTCACCGCTGATGAGAGACAGGCATTGGGGCGACAGAATGAAAAACCCGCCGTTAATCAAGCCGCCATCCCCGCGTGGTTTTTCCATAAATCCGGTGACATTGGCGCCCGCCAACTGCAACGCGCCATAACGCCCCGGCGGCTGCACCGCCGTGACCGTCGCCAGCTTGCCGTGCTGTTTGTGAAAAGCAATTTCCGCTGAAATATCAAGATCGGAAACGCCATCGCCATATGTAAAACAGAAGGCTTCTTCATCCTTCACATATTCGGCCACACGCCCCAAGCGTCCGCCAGTCAGCGTTTCCTCGCCGGTATCGACCAGCGTCACGCGCCACGGCTCGGCTTTCTGCTGATGCACTTCCATGCGGTTGCACGCCATATCGAAGGTCACATCCGACATGTGCAGAAAATAATTGGCGAAATACTCCTTGATAAGGTAACCCTTGTAGCCGCAGCAAATGACAAAATCATTCACGCCATGCGCCGAATACAGCTTCATGATGTGCCATAAAATCGGCTTGCCGCCAATTTCGATCATGGGTTTTGGCTTCAAGTGGGTTTCTTCGGAAATACGTGTACCCAAGCCACCGGCAAGAATGACTGCTTTCATGGTTTTGCCTGTTCAGATTCAGTCAGGGAGTGGCCATGTTGATTCTTGGCCGACAAGGTTGGCGCACAGGAGGGCCACTGAATGGCTGATGTCAGGTCATCCCGGCGAATACACTGTTCCAGTTCTGGCGCGTAATCATCCGTCATTTTGTGCAAAAATTCCACCGTCTCGCTCAGTGTGAGAAAACCGTGGGCAAAGCCCGGCGGTATCCAGAATTGTTTTTTGTCATCGGAGGAGAGGGTTTCGGCAACCCATTCGCCGCAGGTGAGCGAGCGTCGCCGGATGTAGCCGGGTGCCCGCGATGATGATGCCTCTGCGGGTGCTCCGTAGTGTTTGCCGACCCACTCACGGTAGGCGCCGCCGGTGACGAGAATCATGCGGGGGTTGCCTCAAAAGGGAGAAGCGGCATTTTAGCAAAAGTCATCACGCTTCCTCCCGCAGGCGCAGAAAACGAGGAAATCGCGGCAACCCGCCCGTCGTCAGTTGGCGGTAGCGGTAAGTAAGCTGCCCCCGAAATTTCGTCTGCAAGGGAGGGCTAATCCTGCGCAAGCCCTGCTTGCGGAAACTGACCGTCCTCCATCTTCAGAATTTCTCGTCACCACGATCACCCAATACCCGCCTTGAAAAAGCCGCGCTCAGGGTGGCAACGAACTTTGCCGTCAAATGTTGCTTGTCGCGCCAAGCGATTATTCCATTCGTTTCGGCGGCGCATACCCCGCCGGGGCAGACATCATCGGTCATGTCGATGAGCCGCACATGATCGAATCCAGCAGCAATTCGCTGCTGGATGGCAAAAAGGTCGTCGCCATCCGGGAAAGGCGGGCTTGTCCGACAAGAATTCAGCAACCTTTGCGCCAGCCTCCCGGAAGCGAGGCAATCGAGGCCATCGAACGGCAAAAGCGGCGTGGCGCGAATAACGGCAACCTCCCCGGCGGCCTGGCTCAAGGATTGCCAGACCCGATATGTACCCGCCGCCCATTCCTCTGCTGAAAAGGGGTAGATAGGAGAAGAGCCGACGATGACAATGCGCGGACGAATTTCCGCAATGTATGCCAGAGCCTTGTTCCGCCAGATTTCACACTCGGTATATCGGCGACCGATCCTGACATAGAAAAAAGGAACATCCACCATCGGGCAAGCGGATTTGGTAAGCACCACCAGTTTCCAGCCTTGCTTTTCGAAGATTTTCTGAATGGCCGGAAACCATTGCACACCGACACTGTCGCCAATGAGAACCGCCGTGCTTACTGCTGTATTCTTGTCGTCGGATTGACATACGACAAGTCGGGAACTGTGATACCAGTCGTCGCATTCTTTTCTGAGAACTGGTAAATCCATTTGCGCGGCAATAATCCTCGCCTGCCCCTCGTCCTGCATCCGGTCAAGCGACAAAGCTCCCCACCATAAGCTCGACGCGCTTGCCAATAGCAACACGCCCAAGGTCAGCCCAATCATCAATCTGGGCTGCTTCTCCCAACCCCGATAGCGCCGCAACGGCAATTCCACCATTCGCCACGACAGGATTGCCAGAACCAGCGAAACAAGAACGCAGACCCCGCTGGCGATCAGCGAATCCCCCCCCCCCGCATATTTGCGGCCCAATAACAAAACGGGCCAGTGCCAGAGATACCACGAATAGGATATCCGTCCGATATAACGCAAGAATGGCTGGGATAAAAAATGAGCAATCGTCCCTTTTCCCTTTTGTATCGCACCAGAGGCGATCATCGCGGCAGCGCCGACGGACGGCAGCAGCGAGCGCCATCCGGGGTATTCGTTATGGGCGTCGAAAAAGAGGGCGGCAAGAAGCAACATGCCCAAACCAAGCCAGCCAACCAGCCCGTTCACATACGGTCGACCGCCCATCACCGGAACAGTGGCCGATTTGTTCATCGACAGCCAAACCAAGGCGCCAAGCGCAAACTGCCAGGCGCGCGTCGGCATCATGTAGAAAGCCGTCATCGGCTGTTCCGGCGTCAGCAGCACATTCCACGAAAGACTCGCCAGCAACACGGCAATCATCAAAAAGAAAAGCATCCTTTCTCGTTCGGCGAAACTTCTCCTGCCGACGCCGACGCACAGCACGGCAATCAGGAGCAGGGGCCATGCCAGATAGAACTGTTCTTCCACGCCGAGCGACCATGTGTGCAGAAAAAGACTGTCTTCCGCAGCGGCGTCGAAATAGTCAAATTGACTGAACAGGTAGAAGAAATTGCTGACCCAGAGCGGCACGCCTATCGCCGCATTGGATTCAGCCAGTTGCCGCGACGGAGAAAGCAGAGTCGCCGACAGAAAGCATACGCCCAGGAACATGAACAGCATCGCTGGCGCCAGACGCCGGAAGCGCCGGGCATAGAACTGCACCAGACTGAGACTTCCTTCCTTGCGTATTTCCTCGACCAGAATGCCGGTAATGAGATAGCCGGACAAGACAAAGAAGACGTCCACGCCAACATATCCGCCATCAAAGAGCGCAAGCCGGGCATGGGCCGCGACGACGAGAAGGATGGCAACCGCCCGCAACCCCTCGATGTCCGGGCGGAATGGAATTTGCTGCGTCACTGTGATACCCCCCAACCGCTTTTTGTTTTGTCGCAGAAGCTCATTACCCGGAAGTTTCCTCTATGCAGCGCCATCAATCAAGGCCGAC
>JAITMS010000096.1 GCA_031277255.1 Azonexus sp. | reverse complement strand
CCAGCCGTGCGCGTTCTGACCAAGGCCATCGGCAAGAAGCTCGGCCCGGACAAGGGCAACAGCGGCTATCTCTACGAGCTTTTCCCCTACGGCCCGGCCAAGCAGGCCTGCAAGATCGGCGGCCTGCCCAAACCGACCGGCTGCGTCTAGTCGGGTCGTTGCCGCCAGCCCATGAGCGCCGCCGCCTTCTTCGCCATCCTCTTTAACGTCGCCGCGCTGACCCTGGTGGTCGGCCTCGGCGTCAGGATCGCGGATTACGCCCGCACCCCGGCGCCGCTCAAGATTCCGACCACGCCAGCGCCCGCCACGCCCGCTGGCGTCGCCTGGCGGATGTTCCGCGAAGTCGCTTTCTTCGAGAGCCTGTTCAAGGGCAATCTCTGGCTCTGGGGGCTGGGCTGGCTGTTCCATGTCAGCCTCGCCCTGGTCCTGCTGCGCCATCTGCGTTACTTCACCGAGCCGGTCTGGGGCTGGGTCGCCTTGATCCAGCCTTTCGGCATCTACGCCGGCCTCGCCATGCTGGCCGGGCTGGGCGGGTTGTGGCTGCGCCGCCTCGCGGTCGAGCGCATCCGCTATATCTCGACGCCCTCGGATCACCTGATGCTGATCCTGCTCATCCTGATCGCCGGGTCGGGCCTCCTGCTGAAATTTGTCGCCCATACCGACATCGTCGGCGTCAAAATCTTCTGCCTCGGCCTCCTGCATTTTGACTGGCAGCCGCTGCCCGCCGATGGCCTGCTCTACCTGCATCTCGGCCTGGTCGCGGCGCTGGCGATCATTTTTCCCTTCTCCAAACTCCTGCACGCGCCGGGCGTCTTCTTCTCGCCCAGCCGCAATCAGGCCGACAACCCGCGCGAAGCGCGCCACCTCGCCCCCTGGGCGGCCCGGCTGGAGCGGGAATAGGGTCATGGCCGCCAACACCGAAGCGCCCGCCTTGCGCCCCTTCCCGACCATCCCGGCGCTGACGCCGGGGGCGATGGCCGAATTGAAGCCGCATGTCGCCGCCGACAAGATTCAGGAAGCCATCGGCTTTCCGGGCAAGATCGGCGACGACTGGCAGGCCAGGGCGCTGGGCCGCATGGGCGAACTGCTCAACAGCTACCGTTCGCTCAAGGTCTACATGGACGCCTGCGTGCATTGCGGGGCCTGCACCGATAAATGCCACTACTTCATCGGCACCGGCGACCCGAAGAACATGCCGGTGGCGCGTCAGGAACTGATGCGCAGCGTCTACCGCCGCTATTTTTCCGTCGCTGGCCGCCTCGTGCCGCAACTGGTCGGTGCCCGCGACCTGACGCGGGAAGTGCTCGACGAGTGGTATACCTACTTCAACCAGTGTTCCGAATGCCGCCGCTGCTCGGTCTTCTGCCCCTACGGCATCGACACCGCCGAAGTGACCATGGCGGCGCGCGAAATTCTCGATGCCGTCGGCTACGGCCAGAAATACTCGAACGAGATCATCGGCAAGGTGCACCGCATCGGCAACAACCTCGGGCTGCCCGGCCCGGCGCTGGAAGACACGCTGACGGGGCTGGAGGAGGATGTGAAGGAAGACACCGGCGTCGATGTCCGCTTCCCGCTCGACGCCGAAGGCGCTGAAGTCCTGCTGGTCACGCCTTCCGCCGACTTTTTCGCCGAACCGCATGTGGACAGCCTGATCGGCTACGCCAAGGTCTTTCACGCCGCCGGCATTTCCTGGACGCTGTCTTCAAAAGCCTCCGAAGCGGGCAATTTCGGCATGTTCATCGGCAATTACGAGCAGTTGCGCAAGATCGCGCTGCGCGTCCGCGAGGCGGCGCTCGAACTCGGCGTCAAGCGCATCGTCGTCGGCGAATGCGGCCACGCCTGGCGCGTCGCCTACAGTTTCTGGAACACCCTGACCGGCATCGGGGCTGGCGCCGATGACCCTTTCGCCGTGCAGTTGCAGCGCCAGCTTGACCCCCGCTACAAGCAACCGGCGCACATCTGCGAAGTGACCTGGGATCTGATCCGCCAGGGCGCGCTACGCTTCGACAAGGAAGCCAACGATCACCGCGTCATCACCTTTCACGATTCCTGCAACGTCGCCCGCGCTTCGCGCATGGGCGACACGCCCGGCGGCCAGTTCGAAATTCCGCGCCAGATCATCCGGGCGGTCGCCAACCGATTCGTCGAAATGGACCCCGGCACGACACGCGAAAAGACCTTCTGCTGCGGCGGCGGCGGCGGTCTTCTGACCGACGAGCTGATCGACCTGCGGGTCAAGGGGGCGCTGCCGCGCATGGAAGCCTTGCAGCGCGTCGTCGATAAGCATGGCGTCAATTTCATGGCGACCATCTGCGCCATCTGCAAGGCCCAATTTACCAAGGTATTGCCTTATTACGGTTTCAAGATGGGTCTGGTCGGCGGCGTCCACCAACTCGTCAGCACCGCCATCCGGCTCGACGCCAGTTCCTGATGGCCGCGTCCGATCAACAGATTCTACGGAGAAAACAGCCATGTCGATGATGAACCAGAGCGCAAGCGGCGAGCAGAACAAGGCGCGGAGTTTCCGCCGCTTCCGCGAGGGCGACGCCGAATACAGCGACAACCACGACAAGATTTTCAAGGCCGGCTGGTCGCACAAGTGTCCGACCTACATCCAGTCGACCCCGCCCTGTCAGGGAAGCTGTCCGGCGGGCGAGGACATCCGCAGTTATCTCAATATCGTGCGCGGCATCGAAAAACCGCCCGCCGGGGCCGACGGCAAACCGCTCATGCCCTGGCAGGAATACGCCTGGCGGCGGCTGACCCAGGCCAATCCGCTACCCGCCGTCATGGGCCGGGTTTGTCCCGCGCCCTGCGAAAGCGGCTGCAACAGGAACGAGGTCGACGATCACGTCGGCATCAACTCGGTCGAGCATTTTCTCGGCGAATACGCCATCGCCAACAATCTGCAATTTGACAAACCGGCGGCGACGACCGGCAAGAAAGCGGCGGTCGTCGGCTCCGGCCCGGCGGGCCTCTCCTGCGCCTACCAGCTTGCCCTCAAGGGCCATGAGGTGACGATCTTCGACGACCACGAGTTGCTGGGCGGCATGATGCGCTACGGCATTCCCGGTTTCCGCACGCCGCGCCATGTGCTCGACGCCGAGATCCAGCGCATTTTGAACCTCGGCGTCAAGACGCGGATGAATTGCCGGGTCGGCGTCGACGTGACGCTCGACCAACTGCGCCGCGATTTCGACGCCATCTTCCTCGGTCTTGGCGCTCAGGCTGGCCGCGCCCTGCCGGTCGCGGGGGCGGACAATCTGCCCAACGTCGTCACCGCCATCTCTTTCTTGCGCGCCTTCAACGATGGCCGCCTCCAGCACGTCGGCAAGCGCGTCGTCGTCGTCGGCGGCGGCGACACCTCGGTCGACGTCGCCACCGTCGCCCGCCGCCTCGGCCACATCGAACACGCCCGCCCGACCGATTTTGAACAAGCCATCGCTGGCCGTCTGGCCCATGACGTCGCCGAAGTCTCGGCCAAACAGGGCGCCGACGTGACGCTGACCTCGCTGTTCCCGATTGACCAGATGCAGGCCAACAAACATGAAATCGAGCAGGCTCTGGCCGAAGGCATCCAGATTCGCGGCGGCCTCGCCCCGGTCGGCGTGGTCAAGGACGCCGACGGTCGCGCCACGGCGCTCCGCGTCGCCCGCTGCCAGGCCAAAATCGTCGGCGGCAAGCTCGACATCAAGATTGAGGAAGGCAGCGAGGAAGACATTCCCGGCGATCTCTTTGTCTCGGCCATCGGCCAGGCCATCGACTTCACCGGCCTTGAAGTCTTTGACAACGGCAAGGGCGGCTTGAGCGCCGACCGCAATTATCAGGTCGCGGGCCAGCCGGGCGTCTTCGCGGGCGGCGACGTGCTGCGGCCGCATCTCCTGACCACCGCCGTCGGCCACGGGGCGATTGCCGCCGACGGCATCGACCGCTTTCTCAACGGCGAGGAACCGGAGAAGCGCCCCAGGATCGACGTCCATACCTTCGACCTGATGCGCAAGATGGCCGAAAAGGGTATCGCCGTTCAGGGGATCAAGGAGCCGCTGCGCGGCACCTACGCCAGTCAGGGCGCGGTGCACAATTACGACAACCGCTCCGAGCGTTACATCATCACCCACAAAGAGCTTTTTCTCGGCCACTTCGGCTATGTCGAACGCCGCCAGCGCAAGGTCATCACGCTCGACAAGGAAAGCGCCCTCGGCAATTTCGAGGAACGTCTGGCGGCTTTGGCCGAAGCCGAAGCCGTTGCCGAAGCCAAACGCTGCATGAGTTGCGGCCAGTGCTTTGAATGCGACAACTGCGTCGTCTATTGCCCGCAGACCGCCGTCAAGAAGGTGAACCGGAAGGAATCGACCACTGGCCGCTATGTCGAAACCGACTACAGCCGCTGCATCGGCTGCCATATCTGCCACGATGTCTGCCCGACCGGCTACATCCAGATGGGTCTGGGCGAATAAGGGCGGAGAGAAGGGAACAAGGCCGTGAGACTCGCCGTATCCGCGCTGATCCTCGCCGCCAGCCTGGCCGTCTGGGCCGCGCCGGTGGCCGCCGAGGTCGCCAGGCCGGTCATCGCCGTCGCGCCAGACCAGGGAAGCTGCCTTGCCCCGCCGGAGGAAATGCGCCGCCGCCATATGGACATGCTCAAACACCAGCGTGACAGAACGCTGCGCGATGGCGAGCGCGGGGCCAGAATCAGCCTCAACGGCTGCATCGCCTGCCACGCTGGCAAGGAGAGCGGCTCGGTCGCCGCCAGTCGGCAGGATTTCTGCGAAAGCTGCCATGCCTACGTCGCGGTCAAGCTCGACTGCTTTGAATGCCACCAGCCCAAGTCCGGCGGGCTGGCGACCGGAGAAAAGCCATGAGCGCCGGGCATAAGCCGCCGCTTCCCGCCCGCCGCGCCCTGCTGGCTGGCGGTGCGGCAGCCGCGCTCAGCGTCGCCCTGGCCCCCGGCATCCGCCTGATCGAAATCGCCAGCGGCAACGAGGCGCCGACGCTGGCTTCGTCCAAGGTGCGCTGGGGGATGCTGATCGACGCCACCCGTTGCAGCGCCGACTGCGATGCCTGCGTCACCGCCTGCAATCAGGAAAACCACCTGCCAACCGCCGCCGCGCCGACCGATCCGCAGTGGCTGCGCAAAGTCTCCCTCAAGGACTTAAAAACGGGCCGCAGCCTCAGCGTTCCAGTCATGTGCCAGCACTGCGCCAAACCCGCCTGCGTCGACGTCTGCCCGACCGGCGCCTCCTTCAAGCGCGCCGACGGCATCGTTCTGGTCGACCGCCACATCTGCATCGGCTGCCGCTACTGCATGATGGCCTGCCCGTACAAGGCGCGCAGTTTCGTCCACGCCCCGGTCACCGACCAGAATCCCCAGGTGCCGCGCGGCAAGGGCTGCGTCGAAGGCTGCACCCTCTGCGTCCATCGTCTCGACCGCGGCCAGTTGCCCGCCTGCGTCGAAGCCTGCCCCAACCAGGCGATGCTCTTTGGCGACCTCAACGACCCGGACAGCGCCATCTCCCAGCGCCTCCGGGCCATTGCGACGACCCAGGCGCGGGCCGATCTCGGCCTCGACACCGGCGTCCGCTACCACGGAATCTGAGCCATGTCCGGTCACGACCTGAAGCCCGCCGATAGCTCGCGTTTCTATGCCCTCGTCGGGCTTGGCCTCCTTGTCCTGCTCGCCGGTCTTGGCGCTTTCCACACGATGGAAGAACACGGCCACATCATCAGCGGCATGAACAACCAGATCGTCTGGGGCTTGCCGCATGTCTTCGCCATCTTCATGATCGTCGCCGCTTCCGGCGTCCTCAACGTCGCCTCGATCGGCTCGGTCTTCGGCAAGACCATTTACAAGACGCGCGCCCCGCTCTCCGGCCTCCTCTGCCTGGCCCTCTTGGGCGGCGGCCTGATGGTGCTGCTGCTCGACCTCGGCCGCCCGGATCGCATCATCGTCGCCGCCACCCACTACAACTTCCGTTCGGTCTTTGCCTGGAACGTCTTTCTCTACTCCGGCATGTTCGCCATCGTCGCCCTCTACCTCTGGATGCTGATGGAGCGGCGCATGAACCGCTACGTCAAGCCGGTCGGCTTTGTCGCCTTCATCTGGCGTCTCGTGCTGACCACCGGCACCGGCTCCATCTTCGGCTTTCTCGTCGCTCGTGAGGCTTACGGCTCGGCCATGCTGGCGCCGATGTTCATCATCATGTCCTTCGCCTGGGGGCTGGCGGTGTTCAACATCGTCCAGTCGGCGATGTTCGCCTGGAACGGCATGACGCTGCATCCGGCCATTCTGCGCCGGATGAAGAACCTGCTCGGCGTCTTCGTCGCCGCCACGGCCTATTTCGTCGCCACCCATCACCTCACCAACCTCTATTTTGCCCGTCAGGCCGACTTTGAATATTTCATTCTGGTCGATGGCGGCGTCTACCCGCTCATTTTCTGGCTCGGCTATGGCGTCGTCGGCACCGTTCTGCCGCTGCTGCTGATCTTTCACCCGGCGCTGGGCACGGCGCGGGCCATGACGGCGGCCTCGGTCAGCGTCCTGCTTGGCGCTTTCGCCCTCCTCTACGTCTTCATCATCGGCGGTCAGGCCTGGCCCCTCGATATTTTCCCCGGCTACGCGGCCAGCAGCCGCTTCGGCGACGGCCTCATCGCCGCCTACACGCCCAGCCTGCCGGAACTCCTGCTCGGTCTGGGCGGCATGGCGGCGGCCTTCCTGATAACCACGGTGGGTGTGCGCATCCTCCATTTTCTGCCCGAAGACGACCTGCCCCAGTTCGATGGCGGCGGCAGCGAACCCAATCTCCCCGCGGCAAGTCACGGGGCATGACCCGCTTTCTGCAAACCGCCATGCACGCCTTCATGCTTTCCGCCGCCCACAAATCCTCCGGCAAGACCAGCGTCAGCATCGGCCTGTGCGCGGCGCTGGCGAGCCGTGGCATGGCTGTTCAGCCCTTCAAGAAAGGGCCTGACTACATCGACCCGATGTGGCACGCCCGCGCCGCTGGCCGTCCCTGCTACAACCTCGACCCCTATCTTGCCAGCGCCGGAGAAATCTGCCGCGCCTGGCGGCAGCGCGCCGCTGGCGCTGACGTCTGTCTGGTCGAAGGCAACATGGGCCTCCACGACGGGCTGGCGCTTGACGGCAGCAACAGCAACGCGGCGCTCGCCGCCATGCTCGATCTGCCGGTCATCCTGGTCATCGACGCGCGCGGCATGACGCGCGGCATCGCGCCGCTGGTGCTCGGTTATCAGGCTTTCGACCCGAACATCCGCATCGCTGGCGTCATCCTCAACCGGATCGCCGGTCAGCGCCATGAATCGAAGCTCCGCGCCGCCCTCGACCATTACACGACAATCCCGGTGCTAGGCGCTATTCCAGAAACGCCGGAACTCGCCATTGACGAGCGTCATCTCGGCCTCGTCCCCAGCAGCGAGGCCGACGACGCGGCTGAACGCATCGACCGGCTGCGGCAGGCGGTCGCCGCCCATGTCGACATCGAACGGCTGCTGGCGCTGACCGCAAGCGCCGCCAGCGCCCCGGCCCCGATCGCCCCGCTGCGCCGCAAGGCCGACCTGCGCATCGGCATCGCCCGCGACGCCGCCTTTGGCTTCTATTACGCCGAAGATCTCGATGCGCTGCGCGACGCCGGCGCCGAACTGGTTCCCTTCGACACCCTGCGCGACCAACACTTGCCCGCAGTCGACGGCCTCTTTATCGGCGGCGGCTTCCCGGAAGTGATGGCCGCTGAACTCGCAGCCAACGTCACGCTACGGGCCGAACTCTGCCGCGCCATCGAAGGGGGCCTGCCGGTCTATGCCGAATGCGGCGGCCTGATGTACCTCAGCCGCTCGATCACCTGGCAGGGCCAGACCCACGCCATGGTCGGCGCCATTCCGGCCGACGCGGTGATGCAGCGCAAGGCGGCGGGACGCGGCTATGTCGACATCGAAGCCACCGCCGACCATCCCTGGCTGCCTGTCGGCGCCGCCATCCGCGCCCACGAATTCCACTATTCCACGCTGATCAACGCCGCCCCCGGCCTGCGCCATGCCTGGCGCGTGCAACGCGGCCACGGCATCGACGGCAGACAGGACGGCATCGTCCATCACAACATGCTGGCCGCCTACAGCCACCTGCGCTCGCTGCCCGGCTGCGAATGGCCGACGCGCTTTGTCGCCTTCGTCCGCCAATGCGCCGCCGCCAAACACGCCGCCGAACCACTCGCCGCCTGCGCCTGACCCGCCCGGAGCGCCCGTCAATCGTCGGTGAACTGGCCGGATTGCAGAAAACGCGCAAGGACCAGCCCAAGGCCGGGCAAAAAGAGATACCATCCTATCTTTCCCGTTCATCCGTTGCGCTTCGCCGCATCGAAGCGCCGGAAGGAACCAAACCAGAGCCGGAATGATCCATGAAGCGAGGAGGCCGAGGGGAACGATGACGCTGATAGCTGCCGAACCGCCCAGAGAAAAAAGCTGCCGCGAGTCTGTCGGCGGCGACCGAATGGAAGACATCGCCGGACTCGACGATTTTCTGCAAACCGTGATCGGGATGGCTGGCGCTCAGGGCGGGGTGATCCGCGCCCTGACCGACGATGGCGCGCACCTGCGGCTGTTGTCGACCATCGGCGTCAGCGAGGATTTCATCGAGGGCGAATTTCTCGTCGGCGCTTGCGGCGTCTGCGGTACGGCGGTGCGCGAGGACGATATCCGCGCCGCTTCGGATTTTCGCGCCTGTTCCCGCCTTGCCGCCAGCGACGGCCCCGGCGGCTGCTTCCGCCATGTTATCGCCGTGCCGCTCGATTACAAGGGTAGACCGGTTGGCGTCTTCAACCTGTTCTTCGACCGCCCCGACAAGTTGCCGGAGCCGATGCGGGTGCTCTTGAAGCCGATCGGCCAATTGCTCGGCCTGACGCTGGAAAACAACGCCCTCGAACGCGAGAACGCCCGCTTCAGCCTGATCAGCGAACGTCAGATGATGGCCGCCAACATCCACGATTCGCTGGCCCAGACCCTGGCCTTCGCGCGGATGCGCCTGCCGCTCCTGGAAGACGCCATCCGCGCGCAGGACAGCGTCGATTCCTATCGCTATTGCGGCGAACTCAGCGCCGAACTGTCGCGCGCCCATCGCGGCCTGCGCGAACTGATCACGCATTTCCGCGCCGGTATGGACGGGCGCGGCCTGCGCCGCGGCCTGCGCGAAGTCGTCGACCACTTTCGTGATACGAGCGGCATCGCTCTCGAATACGATAACCAGATTCCTGAACTCAGGTTCCCCGGCGAGTCGGAGGTGCAGATCTTCTGCATCGTCCAGGAGGCGCTGGCCAATATCCGCAAGCACGCCAAGGCGACCCAGGCGCGTCTGGCGGTAGAAAACGGGCGCGACGGCATCGAGGTCATCATCGAGGACAACGGCTGCGGCCTCCTCGCCGATCTGTCGGCCAGCGAGGCGCTCGACAGCGGCGGCTACGGTTTGCGCATCATGCGCGAACGCGCCCGGCGCTTCGGCGGCCGGGTCGCTTTCGAGAATTTACCCAAGGGCGGCGCGCGCGTTCGCGTCTTGATCCCCGGCGAGACGCCGCTTTGCGAAATGGAAAACAGATGAGCGAAACACTCCGACTGGTGCTGGTCGACGATCACGGCCTGTGCCGGCAAGGACTGGCCGACCTGCTGCAATCACGCGCCGGGATGCAGATACTGGCGACCGTCGGCAACCCCGCCGAGGCGATTGAACTGATCCGCGTCCAGGCCCCGGATCTGGCCATCATCGACCTGCGCATGGGCGGCATGGATGGCCTGACTCTGGTCCGCCACCTGCGCGAGGAAGGCATCGAGACGCCGGTCATCATCCTGACCATGAGCGACGCCAAGGAGGACATGGCCGTTGCCCTGCGGCTGGGCGTGCGCGGCTATCTGCTCAAGGACATGGAGCCAAGCGAACTGATCGAGGCCATCGGGCGCGCCGCCCGGGGCGAACTGGTGGTCGCCCCGGCGATGTCCGGCAAACTTGCCAGCATCCTGCAGGACGGGCCGCAGAGAGAGAAGCGCAGTTCGCTGCAACAATTGACCGAGCGCGAGCGCCAGGTTCTCGAGTATGTCGCGCGCGGCATGAGCAACAAGATGATCGCCAAGGCGCTGGCGATCAGCCACGATACCGTCAAGCTGCATGTGCGGCACATCCTGGCCAAGCTCAACATGGTGTCGCGCGTCGAGGCGGCGGTGTTCGCGGTCGAGCAGCAGCACGGCGGCAGCGAAGGGGCGGCCTATAACGAAACCGGAGAAAAACCGGCCTTGCGCCCGGAAGCCCGCTCAGGCGCGCGCTGAAGCCGCCCCCGCCGATCCCTCCCCGGCGTTGCGGGAAGCAGGATGGGGGGAGCCACGGGCGATACCGATCATGGTCATGCGCGGCAAAGCGCCCTTTGATGGGTTTCGCTGCGCTCCACCCATCCTCCGGCGACTGGCGGCCACCTACCCGATCAAGTAAGCTATTCCCGATGGACAAACGGCGTTTCATCGTTTCCTGTACAAGCATCGCGGCGGCATCGGCCTTGCCCGCCTGCGCCACGGTCGCCATGACGTTCAATAGAAAACCCGTTAGCGAACACCCATTTTATCGCTACCTGAAAGACAACGACTTGCGCTTTGCGGAGAAAGGCGCGAATCAACTCGATATCGAGAATGCGGATTTTGCGGGCGAGTCATTTATCAACGGGAAATGGCATAATTTTAATTTTATAAACTGCCACTTCCCTACAGGTTACAGCATCCAGCAAAAAGAAACGACACATTGCCAGTTTAATGACTGTGATTTCGGGCCGGGTAGTGATATGGCAATACTTGATTTGGGCAGAACAGCCAACATCGATTTTATCGGGTGTCGATTCATCAATGGCAATGTCGGCTACGGCCCGGGTAAAGCCCGCTTCATTGCCTGTAGATTCAACAACACTGTCACCAAGGGAATGAATGATGCCTACTATTTCATAGGAGGCGATGACATTGAGGTTATCGATTGTGCAATCAAAGATTTCAAGATGTCGCCAGAAACGCGGATGTACATGAAGAACTGTGACTACAAGGGGCTTGGGTACGGCATTTCAGGGTCATTGGGCGCTCGTGGGGAATATATCACTGACTACATCATCGAGGATTCAAGAATCCGTGTCGCAGAAATAATCCTCTGGGGCGGAAAAATAAAATCTCTCACCCTTAGAGGAGCAGCAGTGGATGGGACGTTTGCTACACAGAGATGTGAAATTTGTGACTCAATCATTATGGAAAATTTAAAGATTGGCACATACTGGATAGCACAAACAGGCACAAAGAAAAAGATTGTCGTGAAAAACTGTAGTTTTAGTGAAGTAAACAAAAAAACAACCCATTTATTAACTTGTGCAGGTGGTTATGCCATCGATTTTTTTATGGACTATGTCGAATGCACAAACTCAGGTGGTTGCGATCTAACTGGTGCTGGCCCAGCCCTCAAGACCAAGGAGTCTTTCCGCCTTGCAGAAACCCGTAACCAAACCTTCACCCTCCGTAACTGCAAAATTCCCATTCTTTACATTAACTGGCTACAAACCTACAACCTCCTCATCGAAAATTGCGAAATTGGTCAGTTTGACCTCAAACAAGGCCGCATCGGCAACATCGTTATCCGCAACACCAAGTTCGACATGCTAGACCTCACCAACACCCTCGCCACGAACTACGACATCGATCCCACCTCCCTTGCCAGTGGTCAGATCATCACCACCGGCAGCAACTTCCCCGCTGGCGGCTACCCGATCAAGTAAGCTATTCCCGATGGATAAACGGCGGTTCATCATTTCATGCACAAGCATCGCGGCGGCATCGGCCTTGCCCGCCTGCGCCACGGTCGCCATGACGTTCAATAGAAAACCTGTTCGTGAGCATCCATTCTATCTCTACCTCCAGAATCACGACCTGCGCCTTCAAGAAAAGGGGACTGCGCTCCTTGAGGTGCGGGATGTGGACTTCAGAGGTAGGCAATTTATAAATAGTACATGGCAAAATTTTATCTTCACTAATTGTCACTTCCCCACTACTTATGCCATTCAATTATCCGAAACCATTGGCTGCCAGTTCAATGACTGCGATTTCGGGCCGGGAAGCTGGGATCAAATGATCTATTTTGGCATAATGCGCGACAGTAAATTCTACAAATGCACATTCAAAAATGGAAATGCCGGAAGCTGGGGGAAATCTCATTACGATCAATGCGAATTTGATAATACTGTGACAAAGGAATTCAATGACCCAACCTTTTTCTTATCTGCTGGGGAGGTAGAAATAACCAACTGCAAAATGAAGGACTACGAGCTGACGATTGACTCCAGACTTACCATGAAAAACAGTATCTACAAAGGCCCTGGCTATGGAATTAGTGGAGCGTTCGGCTCAGGTAATGAATATACGGCTGACTATGTTATAGAAAACTCCAGAATCCGGGTTGCTGAAGAAATTCTTTGGGGCGCCAAGATAAAATCCCTCACACTTAGAGGCGTGGAGGTTGACGGGACTTTTTCGGCTCAGGAAAGTGACATAAAGGACTCAATCGTTCTGGAAAATTTGAAAGTGGGAACATACCACTTTAATATGAGTGATACCGAAAATCGGATCATCGTCAAAGACTGCCATTTTAGCGAGGTTAATAATAAAACAACGTACCTCTTTAGCTGTTCCGGCGATTATGCCGTTGAGTTTCTGATGGAGCGCGTCGAATGCACAAATTCTGCCGCATGTAATCTGACAGGTGCTGGATATAAAACGACTGAATCATTCCGCATTACCGAAACGCGCAATCAGACATTTATCCTTCGTAACTGCAAAATCCCGCACTTGATGCTCCGTTGGCTTCAGACATTTAATCTCATCATCGAAAACTGTGAATTTGACAAATTGGATTTGACGGAAAGCCGCATCGGCACAGTCTCAATCAAAAAATCCAGATTTGGGATGCTTGATCTCTCAAATGCAAAAGCCACGAACTACGACATCGATCCTGCCTCCCTTGCCAGCGGTCAGATCATCACCGCAGGCAGCAATTTCCCCGCAGGCGGCTATGTGATCAAATAAGCGGCATGAACAGACGCCGCTTCATCCTCTCTGGTGCAAGCCTGGCCGCAATGCTCTGGCCTGCTCGCCTCACCCCGGTCATCCCCAAGCCATCTCCCGGCAACACCCTCGCCATCCCCCTGCCCGCCAGCGGCCCAAGCCACCCCCTGCTTGCCGCCTTTGCCCATTCCCGCGACAACCTCACCGCTTTTGAAGCCTGTCTGGCCTACGGCCCCGCTTACCGACGGTTGAGCCAGAACGGCGACGAACATCTCTCATCCTGTCTGGCCTACATCCAGCAAACCAGCGCCAGCCCCCATGAGCCGCCAGATTTTCCACCCTTTGCCCAGGACGCCATCAAAGCCGCGCGGCTTCAATTCGTCGCGGCTGCCGCCAAGACCGGGATCATCCGCCCCCGTCTCTCTGGTCATAGCGGCAGGCTGGGTCGACAGACCCGGCATTGTGCCGTGATGCCGGGTTTTCGCTGCGCTTCAACTCAGCCTACGGCCCTTGCTGCCAGGAACCCATCCCCACCCAACCCTCCCCTTGAAGGGGAGGGCTTCGCGGTTTTCTCCTTCCCCTTCAAGGGGAAGGCCGGGATGGGGATGGGTTGTTCAATACTTGATTTAAGGCGCTGAGGCTGATCCCTGTCCATCCCTCCCCGGCGTTGAAAGCGGACACATCTGGCGGAGCGACCTACCCGAATAGGTCAGGCGACTGCCCATTCGGAGTTATTGACCCTGGCGGGGGCCAGCCCGCTTAATGGCGGGCTGGTACTCATACGCCAAGCAAACGATTCGCATGTCCGCGCCGCCGCTCCACGACCCGATCCAGAACCCGCAGCCCGACGCCAGCGCCGAGGTCAGGAACACCACCTGCTATATGTGCGCCTGCCGCTGCGGTATCCGTGTTCATCTGCGCAACGGCGAGGTTCGCTACATCGAGGGCAATCCCGATCATCCGCTCAACCAGGGCGTCATCTGCGCCAAGGGGTCGGCGGGCATCATGAAGCAGTATTCGCCAGCCCGCCTGACCCAGCCCCTGCGCCGCAAGCCCGGCGCTGAACGCGGCAGCGGCGAGTTCGAGCCGATTTCCTGGGAAGAAACTTTCGCCCTCCTCGCCGAACGCCTGGCCCGGCTGCGCGCCACGGACCCCAGACAATTCGCGCTGTTTACCGGCCGCGACCAGATGCAGGCGCTGACCGGTCTTTTCGCCCGCCAGTTCGGCACGCCGAATTATGCGGCGCATGGCGGTTTTTGCTCGGTGAACATGGCCGCTGGCATGATCTACACCATCGGCGGCTCCTTCTGGGAATTCGGCGGCCCCGACCTCGACCGCGCCCGTCTGTTCGTGATGATCGGCACCGCCGAGGATCATCACTCCAATCCGCTCAAGATTGCCCTGGCCAAATTCAAGCGCGACGGCGGCCGCTTCATTTCGATCAACCCGGTGCGCACCGGCTATTCGGCCATCGCCGACGAGTGGGTGCCGATTCGCCCCGGCTCCGACGGCGCCCTGCTGCTGGCCTTGATCCACGAAATTCTCGCCACCGGCCTCTACGACCGCGACTTTCTGGTGCGCTACACCAATGCGGGCGAACTGGTCAATGTCGATGAGAAGAACGACGAATTCGGCATGTTCGTGCGTATCGAGGTGCCTGCGGAGGAAAGCTGTTACGACCCGCAGAACAAGCTGTGGTGGGACCGCGACAGCAACCGCCCGGTAGCCAGCCACAAGGAGGGCTGCGATCCCTTTCTGCTTGGCGAATTCCGCCTCCCGGACGGCACCCGCGTCAAGCCCGCCTTCCAGCTTCTTCAGGAGCGCGTCGCCGAATACACGCCGGAATGGGCCGCTGGCATCACCGGCATCCCGGCCGCGACCATCCGGCGGCTGGCTCACGAGATGGGCATCACCGCCCGCGACCAGAAAATTGAACTGCCGATCGCCTGGACCGACAGTTGGGGCAAGAAACACGATACCGTCACCGGCAATCCGGTCGCCTTTCATGCCATGCGCGGTCTGGCGGCGCATTCCAACGGCTTTCAGACGATCCGGGCGCTGGCCATTCTGATGACGGCGCTGGGCACCATCGACCGTCCCGGCGGCTTCCGCCACAAAGTGCCCTTTCCGCGGCCAATCCCGCCCTGCGCCCGGACGCCGAACCATCCCAAGGCGGTCAGGCCGGACAGCCCGCTCGACGGTCTGGCGCTCGGCTGGCCGTCCGACCCGGACGATCTGTTTGTCGCCGACGACGGCGCGCCGGTGCGCATCGACAAAGCCTTTTCCTGGGAATACCCGCTGGCGGTGCACGGCCTGATGCACAACGTCATCACCAACGCCTGGCGCGGCGACCCCTACCGCATCGACACGCTCTTGTTGTTCATGGCCAACATGGCCTGGAATTCGACCATGAATACGGTCGAGGTGCGGAAAATGCTGTGCGACAAGGATGAGGATGGCGAGTACAAAATCCCCTTCCTCGTCGTCTGCGACGCCTTCCATTCCGAGACGACGGCCTTCGCCGACCTGATCTTGCCCGACACCACGTATCTTGAGCGGCATGACGTGATGTCGATTCTCGACCGGCCGATTTCGGAATTCGACGGCCCGGTGGACGCCGTGCGCATCCCGGTGGTCGCGCCGCCGCCCGGCTGCAAGCCTTTTCAGGAAGTGCTGATCGAACTCGGCGGGCGGCTCGGCCTGCCCGCCTTCGCCCACAAGGATGGCCGCCGCAAATACCGCGACTATCCCGATTTCATCGTCAATTTCGAGACCGAACCCGGTTCCGGCATCGGCTTTCTCTCCGGCTGGCGCGGCAAGGGCGGCGAAAAGAGCATGCGCGGCGAACCCAACCCCAACCAGTGGGAAATGTACGCCCGCAACAACTGCGTCCACCATGTCGAATTGCCCAAGTCCTACCAGTACATGAGGAACTGGAACAAGGGCTATCTCGACTGGTCGCAACGCAACCGCATCACCCGCTACGCCGAGCCGATCCTCATCCACCTCTATTCGGAGGTGCTGATGCGCTTCCGTCAGGCGGCCCAGGGCAAGGGTCTGTCGCGCAAACCGCCGGAACATCTGAAAAAGCGCGTCGAGACTTTCTTCGATCCCCTGCCCTTCTACTACGAGCCGCTCGAAGCCCAGATCAGCGACAAATACCGCTACCCGCTGGTGGCGGTGACGCAACGGCCCATGGCCATGTACCACTCCTGGGATTCGCAGAACGCCTGGCTGCGGCAGATTCACGCCTATAACGAGTTGTACGTCAATGCGCAGACGGCACGCGCCGCCAATATCGGCGACGGCGACTGGCTGTGGGTCGAGTCGCAATGGGGCAAGGTACGCTGCATCGCGCGGCATTCGGAGGCGGTGGAGCCGGGCACGGTATGGACCTGGAACGCCATCGGCAAGGCGGCTGGCGCCTGGGCGCTGGCGGCGGACGCCAACGAGTCGCGCCAGGGCTTTTTGCTCAATCACCTGATTTCCGAGGAGTTGCCGGGCGGGATTTCCAATTCCGACCCGATTACCGGACAGGCCGCCTGGTATGACGTCAGGGTGCGCATCTATCCCGCCGGGGCGGATGAGCCACAGGTCAGCGCGCCGCAGTTCGCGGCGCTGAAGCCTTATCCGGGAATGGCGGCAGCGCCGCGCTGGCTGCGCTTTTTTGCCGGGTTGACGAAATGACCCAGCTCGCCCTCGTCATCGACCTCAACGTCTGCGTCGGCTGTTCGGCCTGCGTCACCAGTTGCAAGGCATGGAACACCTCCGGTGCCGCCGGGCCGCTGGCCGACCTCAACCCCTACGCCGCCAAGCCCAGCGGCACCTTCTTCAACCGCGTCCAGACCTTTGAAATCGGCGCCTACCCCGCCACCGAGACCGTGCACTTCCCCAAATCCTGCATGCACTGCGAAGACCCGCCCTGCGTGCCGGTCTGCCCAACCGGCGCATCCTACAAGCGCCAGGAAGACGGCATCGTCCTCGTCGACTATGACAAGTGCATCGGCTGCAAATACTGCTCCTGGGCCTGCCCCTACGGCGCGCGCGAATTTGACGAACTGGGCAAGGTGATGAAGAAGTGCACCCTGTGCGTCGACCGCATCTACGACAAAAGCCTGCCCGAAAACGAGCGGAAGCCTTCCTGCGTGCGCGCCTGCCCGACCGGGGCGCGTTTGTTCGGCGATATACACGACCCCAACTCGCCGGTTGCCCAGGCCATCCGCGAACAGGGCGGCTATGCGCTGCTGCCGGAATGGGGGGCGCACCCGGCCAACCATTATCTGCCGCGCCGCAAGACCGCCATGCACATCCACGAGGACGAACTGGAACGGGCCGACAACCCGCTGCTCATCGACAGCGAACTGCCCTCCCCCAGCCTGTCCGAGCCGTCGTTCGACGACGTTGCCTCCTGGTAAGCGCCATGCGCCCCGCTTTCTCCGTCATTCTGCTCACCACCCTGATCGGCGCTGGTCAGGGGCTTTTTCTGGCGCTGTTTACGGTCGAATCCTATGCCACCTTCAAACTGCTGCCGGCCAGCGATTCCGCCTTTCTCGCCGGCGGCAGCCTGCTCGCCCTGGCGCTCCTGATCGCCGGACTGATCGCCTCCTTCTTCCACCTCGGCCAGCCCCGGCGCGCTTGGCGGGCCGCCAGCCAGTGGCGAACCTCCTGGCTGTCGCGCGAAGTCATCGTGCTGCCCGCCTTCTGCGCCATCGTCGCCATCTACGGGCTGATCCACTACAGCGGCGTCAACCCGCTGCTGGCGACACTGCCGAGCGGCGCGGCGCTCTCCCTCAGCTTCGTCTTTGGCAGCCTCGGCACCTTGCTTGCCTTCACCCTGTTCGTCTGCACGGCCATGATCTATGCCTGCCTGCGCTTCCTGCCCGAATGGCACACGCCGCTGACCGTCTTCAACTACATCCTGCTCGGCGGCGCTTCCGGCTTCACCCTCGCCGCCGCCCTCGCCGCCGCCCTGCTGCCTGAGCGCGTCGGCTTCTTCGTTGGCTGGGCCGTGCTGATTACCCTCGTCGGCCTCATCAGCCGCCTCGCCTCGCTACGCCGCAACGCCCGCCTGAAACCCCGGTCGACGCTGCAAACGGCGCTCGGCATCAAGCATCCGCGCATTGTCCAAAAGGCCCAGGGGGCGATGGGCGGCTCTTTCAATACGCGCGAATTTCGCCACGGCCAGACCGCTTTTTTCCTGCGCAACATCAAGTGGATCGCCATCGTCGGCGCCTTTGTCCTGCCCTGCCTCCTGCTCGCCGCCAGCGGGCCGGAATCGGCGGCCGCGCTGGCGACGCTGGCTTTTTTCATCCAGTATCTCGGCCTGCTCGCCGAACGCTGGCTGTTCTTCGCCCAGGCCAACCATCCGCAAAACCTCTACTATCCGTGCATACCCTGATTCCCGGCCCATTCTTCGCCGCCGCCCGCATCTATCCGCTGCTGCTGCTGGCGCTGGCCGTGGCGCTTCTGGCCATCATGCCGGAAACCGTCATGGCGGCCGATGGCGATCCGGGCGGCAATAGCGTGATGCCGTGGTGGGGATGGTCGCTGGCGCTTTTCGCCGTCTGTTTCCTGCTCGGCATCGTCGCCGTACCCGCCGGTATCGGCGGCGGCGTGCTGTTTGTGCCCATCGTCGCTGGCTTTTTCCCTTTTCATCTCGACTTCGTGCGCGGCGCTGGCCTTCTCGTCGCGCTGGCGAGCGCCCTTTCCGCCGGTCCGGCGCTGTTGCGCAACGGCCTGAGCAGCCTGCGCCTGGCGCTGCCCCTGGCGCTGATCGGCTCGATCAGCTCGATCATCGGCGCCATGATGGGCCTCGCCCTGCCCACCGCCATCGTCCAGACGGCGCTTGGCATCACCATCCTCGGCATCGTCGTCGTCATGGCCACCGCCAAAAAATCCGAGTTCCCGGCGGTGCCGGTGGCCGACAGCCTGTCCACCCGGCTCGGCATGTACGGCGTCTTTGTCGACGCCGCCAGCGGGCGCACGGTGAATTGGCGTCTGCACCGCACGCCAGCGGGCCTCGCGCTCTTTTTCGTCATCGGCTTTCTCGCTGGCATGTTCGGCATGGGCGCCGGTTGGGCCAACGTCCCGGCGCTCAATCTGGTGATGGGCGCGCCGCTCAAGATCGCCGCCGGGACTTCCGGTCTGATTCTGTCGCTGGTCGATTCATCGGCGACCTGGATCTACCTCAACCAGGGCGCGGTGCTGCCCGTCATCGCCGCCCCTTCCGTCATCGGCATCATGCTCGGCGCCCGCATCGGCGCCCGCCTGCTGACCGTCCTCAACGCCTCGATCATCCGCCGACTGGTCATCACCCTGCTGCTCTTCGCCGGTCTGCGCGCCCTCTTGAAGGGCCTGGGGATCTGGGCCTGACGCCCGCCGGAGATGCCATGAGCGCGCCCGCACACCCCGATCCGCTCGCCAACCCGCCCGCCGAGCAGGGCCGCTATGCCGCCTGGCTCGACGCCACCGCCAAGCTGGGCCTGCTCGCCCTAGCCGCCGCTTATCTGATCTACGTCTTCGGCCTCCTCGAATCGCACGTGCCGCTCGAACAACTGTCCGCCCTGTGGAGCCATCCCGCCGCCGCCTTCATGGAGCAGACCGGCAGCCCCAAGGGCTGGGAATGGCTCGCCCTGTTGCACAAAGGCGACATCCTCAGCCTCCTCGGCATCGCCATCCTCAGCGGCGGCTCGCTCTTTTGCCTGCTGGCGGTGATCCCTCTCTACGCCCACCGCGGCGAAACGCTCTATATCGTCATCTGTGGCCTGCAAATCGCGGTATTGTTGCTGGCCGCCTCTGGCTTCCTGACCGGCGGCCATTGATCCCTCGACTTTCAACGACCAACAAGCCAAAGACCATGAGCAACGCACTGGATTATCTGATTAGGGCACGCCCCGAGGCCATGACCGCCTACTTCACCTTCCTCAAGGATGCCGGCAGCCGGCTCGACCCGAAAACCCGCAACCTGATCTCCGTCATCACCAAGGTCCACGCCCAGACCGAACGCGGCTTCAAACAATACCTGCGGCGCGCCCTGCGTCAGGGCTGTAGCGGCGAAGAAGTCATCGACGCCCTGCTGATGGCCTTTCCCGCTCTGGGCTTATCGAAGATCGTCTGGGCGACCGACATCATCCTCGCCATGGATCTCCCCGAATTCCGTCTGGGTCAAGACACTAACGCGGGCGACTGGCACGCCCTGATGACAACCAACGACCTCCAGCCCGGCCAGACCATCCGCGTCGACGCGGGCAGCCGCAGCGTTTTCATCCACCGCAACGGCGACGGCTACCGCGTCTATGACAGCCGCTGCCCGCACCAGACCACCGACATCCCGCACCTTGCCCTCGACGGCAACCGGCTGACCTGCCCCAAACACAAATGGGTCTTCGACATCAGCACCGGCGCCTGCGTCGGACAGGGCGACGCGCCGCTCAAACAATGGCCGTGCAAGGTCGAGGACGGAAAGCTGCTGGCGCGCTGGTAGAAACCGCCAGCGGCGCTATCAGCGACCCTGAATGCTTGCCTGGTGCCCAGGAAGGGACTCGAACCCCCACGCATTGCTGCGCCAGAACCTAAATCTGGTGCGTCTACCCATTTCGCCACCTGGGCGGGCGGCGCGGATTTTACCATTGGCCGGGGCTTCGCCCCTATACTGCCGCTCCGATGCCTGTCGATCATTACGAAAATTTCCCCGTCGCTTCGCTGCTGCTGCCCGCCCGCTTGCGGCAGCCGATCGAGGCGATTTACCGCTTTGCCCGCAGCGCCGACGATCTGGCCGACGAGGGCGAAGCGCCGCCAGCGGCGCGCCTGGCCGGGCTGGCGGCCTACCGGGAAGAACTGGCGCGCATCGGGCGCGGCGAGCCGGTCACGCTGCCGCTGTTTGCCGGACTGGCCGCAGCCGTCCGGCAGCATAGCCTGCCGCTCCAGCCCTGCCACGATCTGCTCGACGCCTTTGCTCAGGACGTGGTCAAGCACCGCTACGCCGATTTCGCCGAACTGCTCGATTACTGCCGCCGTTCGGCCAATCCGGTCGGGCGGCTGGTGCTGCATCTGTTTGGCCGCACTGAGCCGGAGCATCTGGCGCAAGCCGACTGCATCTGCACCGCCTTGCAACTCATCAATTTCTGGCAGGACGTGGCGATTGACTGGCAGAAAGGCCGCGTCTACATCCCGCACAGCGATCTGGCGCGTTTCGGGGTCAGCGAGGCCGACCTTGCCGCCGGTCGCGTTTCGCCCGCCTGGTCGGCGCTCATGCTGTTTCAGATCGACCGCGCTGAAGCCTTGATGCGTCAAGGTTTGCCGCTGGTTCATGCCCTGCCCGGCAGGCTCGGCTGGGAAATCCGCCTGACGGCGCAGGGCGGATTGCGCATTCTTGAGCGGCTGCGCCGCGCACCGGGCGATGTGTTTCGCCATCGGCCAAGGCTCGGCCCTTGGGACTGGCTGGTGATGGCGGGCCGCTCGCTTAAAATGCGGCCATGAATGCCGACCAGTACTGCCAGGAAAAATGCGCCGCCAGCGGCTCGTCCTTTTATTACAGCTTTCTCTTTCTGCCGCCGCCGCAGCGGCGGGCGATCATGGCGCTGTACGCCTTTTGCCGCGAAGTCGACGATGTGGTCGATGAATGCCGCGACCTCGCCATTGCCTCGGCCAAGCTCGCCTGGTGGCGTCAGGAAGTCGGGCGCATGGCCGACAGTCAGCCGCAACACCCGGTTGGTCTGGCCTTGCAGGCGGCTGGCCGGCAGTTCAACCTGCCCGCCGCCGAATTGCTGGAAATCATCGACGGCATGGCGATGGATTTGCAGCAGGCGCGTTATCCCGATTTTGCCAGCCTTGCGCACTACTGCTACCGTGTCGCCAGCGTCGTCGGCCTGCTCGCCGCCGGGATCTTCGGCTACCGCGACGAGCGGACGCGGCAGTACGCGCGTGATCTCGGCATGGCCTTTCAACTGACCAACATCATCCGCGATCTGGGCGAAGATGCGCGGCGCGGCCGCATTTATATCCCGCAGGACGAATTGCAGCGTTTTGGCGTCGCCGCGGCGGATATTCTCAACGCTCATTATTCCGACAATTTCACGGCCCTGATGCAGTTCCAGTACGAGCGGGCGGCGCAGTATTACACCCAGGCGCTGGCTGAACTGCCGCCCGCCGATCGCAAAAACCAGCGCCCCGGCCTCATCATGGCGGCGATTTACCGGACGCTGCTCGAAGAAATCCGCGCCGCGCAATTTCAGACCCTGCACCAGCGCATCACGCTGACGCCGGTGCGCAAACTGTGGCTGGCGCTCAAAACCTGGGTTCGGGCTTGAATACGCGGGCACCCGGCCCGCGTATCGCCGTCATCGGCGGCGGCTGGGCCGGTATCGCCGCCGCCGTCGACCTCGCCGCCGCGGGCGTTGCCGTCACCCTCTACGAAGCGGGCCGCGCCCCCGGCGGCCGCGCGCGCGGCGTCGACATCGCTGGCCGCCGCGTCGACAACGGTCAGCACATTCTCCTCGGCGCTTACCGCGAAACGTTGGCCCTCATGCGGCGAATCGGCGCCGACCCGGAACGGCTGCTGGCACGTTATCCCTTCCGCGTTGTCAACAACGCCGCCTTCCGCCTCGCCCTGCCCCGCCTGCCCGCGCCGCTCCATGTCGCCTGGGGCCTGCTCGCCGCGCGCGGCGTCGGTTGGCGGGAAAAACTCAGCGCCGCGCGCTGGATCAAGCGCCTCAAGCAAGATCATTTTCGCCTCGCCGACGATGGCAGCGTTGCCGCATGGCTGGACGCCGCCGGGCAGACCGGCGTTCTCCGCCGCCAGTTGTGGGAACCGCTCTGCCTCGCCGCGCTCAACACCCCCGTCGCCGAAGCCTCCGCCCAACTGTTCGCCAACGTGCTGCGCGACAGCCTCGGCAGCCCCAGACGCGCCGACACTGACCTGCTGCTGCCGCGGGTCGACTTGAGCCGCCTCCTGCCGGAACCGGCCAGCGACTGGCTGGCCGCGCGCGGCGCTGATCTGCGCTTGTCGACCCGCGTTCGCGCACTTGATCTTGACGCCGACGCCGTCCGCGTCGACGGCGAAACCTACGCCGCCGCCATCCTCGCCACCGCGCCACGGCACGCCGCCCGCCTATGGCCCGCGCTGGGCGGCATGTTCGCTGACCAGCCGATCGCCACCCTCTACCTGCAATACCCGGCCAGCGTCCGCCTGCCCTTTGCCCTGCAAAAACTTGACGGCCCGCTCGGCCAATGGGTCGTCGACCGGGGCAACGGCCTCCTCGCCTGCATCCTCAGCGGCCACGGCGGATGGGAAGAAGTCGACGACGAAACCCTGACACAACGACTAGCCGCTGAACTCGCCCTCGGCCAGCCCGGCTGGCGTCAAATCATCCGCGAACGACGCGCCACCTTCAGCGCCACGCCCAATCTGCCGCGCCCCGCGCCAAGCCTGGCCCCGCACCTCTTTCTGGCAGGCGATTACACCTGGGCCGAATACCCGGCCACCCTTGAAGGCGCGGTGCGCAGCGGACGACGGGCAGCGGAGTTGGCGCTGGCCGCGGCTTGATGGCAGCGGTATCTACAGCCGTTTTTTTCGAGTCGGCTTCCCGCCCGATCCGCGATGCGCCTTGAGCGTCGCCAGATCGAGAAAAGTGAAATGCCCGCCCGCGCTGCCGCCATTGGTGTCGATGAAGTAGGCATTGCCCAGTGTCTCCATGCGCAGCACCGTCATGTGGCCGTGCACGACAGCGCGGATATTGCGTACCTTGCCGGTATACCGATGCCGGTAGCGGTCGATTGACCAGATGCAGTAATCGGCGTCACGCGGCGTCAGCGCGCCGTCGCGCAGAACCTGCCAATCGTCGCTCGGCAGATCGGCATGAATCAGGCCGACCGGGCCGTTTGCCGTTTCAACCTCAATGGCCAGCGGCAGGTCGAGCAGCGCCAAACCGATGCGCTCACGCTCCGCTGGCGGCAGCGCCAGCAGCCAGTCGCCGCCATTATCCTGATGAAAACGTGCGGCCTGTTCGCTGCCACTGATGGCGGCACAGGCCATCACCTCATGGTTGCCGCGCACGGCATGAAACCACGGCTGGGCCAGCCAGTCGATCACCTGCGCCGATTCCGGGCCGCGATCAACCAGATCGCCCACGGCAAAGAGGCGGTCACGCGACGGCTTGAACTGAATCGCCTTCAGCCCTTCGCTCAGGGCCGAAAAATGGCCGTGGATGTCGCCCACGGCGAAATCACGGCCCTTTGTGTTTTGGCGAAAGATTTTGAGCATGGTCGAATCCATCCATGATGACGCCGTGCGACCCGTGGCGGCCCGTTATACTACACGCCATGACGACTGACTGCCCCCTGCCCGCGCCCGACCAGATCCGCGATGCGCTGCGCGTCGTGATCGACCCCGAAGTCGGCGTCAACATCGTCGATCTTGGCCTGATCTACGACGTTCAGGTCAGCGCCGAAATGATCGCCATCGACCTGACCATGACCTCGCCCGCCTGCCCGCTGAGCGATCTGGTTCTCGCCGACGCCGGTGCGGCGCTGGCGGCGGCCTGGCCGGAGGGGCCGCCGGTGTCGATCAAGCTGGTCTGGAACCCGCCGTGGCAACCGGCGATGATGAGCGAGCAGGCACGCAAGGCGCTCGGCTGGTAAATGGGCGTTGGGGCGGCGGATGTCATCATTTCTGAAAAAATTATGGTTTGGTTTGAGAATGGTATTGATCGCAATCATTCTCCTGTTCGGCGCGCTTCTTGTTTATGCCATTTATTCCGGGCATTTGGCCACCATAAAGGCGGAGAACTTTTGCCGTTCGCTTACTCCCGGCGCGGACGCCGCCCCTTTGCTTGAGCAGGCGCTTTCAGAAGGCGCGAATGCTCGCCAGACCCGGTGGTTTGCCTATGATGGTCAGGATAATCTCCCGGTCACATTTATCGGATTTACCCCGATAGATAGATATATTTGTTTAATCAAGGCGGAAAATGGCCGCGTCGTCTCAAGCAAGCTTATGCACCTTGATTAAGCGCGAATTTGTGCCACTGTTCCGATAAATGAAAGCATATTTTTGCTGGCGTCGAGGATAACGAGGCAGGCGATGGAAAATCTGCGATGAACGCATACGACCTGCCGCCGCGCTGGCGTCTGCCCTTGCTGCTGCTCGGCATGGTCAGCCTGCTCCTCGGCGTTTTCGCGGGGCTGGCCCGGCTTGGCGTGGCGGCGCCGGAATTGGCCCAGGCGCGGGCGGGCCATCACGGGGCTTTGATGGTGGCGGCCTTTTTCGGCACGGTCATCAGTCTCGAACGCGCCGTCGCCCTGCATCGCCTGTGGCCCTATCTGGCCCCGCTGGCGGCGGGGCTGGGCGGCCTCGCCATGATCGCTGACGCGCCGTGGTGGCTGCCGCCGACGCTGCTGACTGCCGCCAGCGGCCTCTTTGTCGCCGCCAATGTGGGCGTTTACCGCCAGTTGCCCGCCTTGTTCACCCTGACCCTGCTGCTCGGCGCTATCGCCTGGCTGGCCGGTAATCTGCTCTGGCTGGCGGAGGGCGGCTTGAGCACCGCCGCCTTGCCGTGGATGGCTTTTCTGGTGTTGACCATCGCCGGGGAGCGGCTGGAACTGACGCGCTTTCTGCCGCCGCAGCCGCTCGCCCCGCCGCTCTTTCGCGCCATTTTGCTGCTGGCCGTCGCCGCCACGGCGCTGACGCCGTGGTTTCCGGCCAGCGCCAGCCGCTTGCTGGCCGCCGCCTGGCTCGCTCTGGCGGCCTGGCTGCTGCGTTATGACATCGCCCGCCAAACCGTGCGCCAGCGTGATTTGACGCGCTTTGTCGCCGTCTGCCTGCTCGGCGGCTACGTCTGGCTGGCCATCGGCGCGCTGCTCGGCCTGGGCGGCGCTTTCCTGCCCGGCCACAGCGGACGCGACGCCGCCTTGCACGCGGTTTTTCTCGGCTTTGTTTTTTCGATGGTCATCGGCCACGCGCCCATCATCTTCCCCGCCGTGATGCGCGTGCGCATTCCTTACCATCCCGTTTTCTACTTGCCGCTGGCGGCGCTGCACCTGGCGCTAGCCGTGCGCCTGCTCGGCAGTTTCAGCGCCAACACCGGCTGGCAGCAGACCGGCGCGGCGCTCAACGCGCTCAGTCTGGCGCTGTTTATCTTGACCCTTCTTTTCAGCGTCGTTCGCGGCGCAATCACCAAGGAGCCTGCCCAATGAAACGATCCGCCGCGCTGATCCCGTTATCGCACCAACACCACACGGTACTGAGTTACACCGCGCGCATCATCAGAGCGGCGACAGCGGCAGACCACGAGGTGCTGCTGGCAAAATTCTCCGCCTTCCTCCACAACCACCTGGAGCCGCATTTCACGGAAGAAGAACGCGACCTGCTGCCGCGACTGGCGGCCATTGGCGAGACTCAGCTTGTCGCCCGCACGCTCGATGAACACGCGCAACTGCGGGCGCTGGCCACCGCCATCGAAGGCGGCGACAAAGCGGCGCTGACGCCCTTCGGCACGCTCTTGCAGGCGCATGTGCGCTTTGAGGAGCGGGAACTGTTCGCCGTCGCCGAGGCGCGGCTATATTCGGCTTGACTTCAACCAGAGACATCAGGAAGGAGAGCTTGGCCTCAATCGGGCCGATAAATATCTTCCCCCTGCGCGTAAGCTGCTGATCGCCCCACTGTAGCCATCTCGTCAGCACTCAATTTATTTCATCATGACCGGGCGATACTTTCCGGTTAAATTTGGCAGTCCAAAAACCCTCAAATGCAAGTGCCGCCAAGATTCCAATGACGGGCATGATCGGTTCGCGGTAACGGAATATAACGTAGAAAATCATATGCACAATTGTGTAACAGGCAACAGCAACCCATAATATTAGCTGCTGCCTGTTCCTGAGATGTGGCAAGAATAATCCGGCAAGTGCTGTAGTAATCAATAAAACAAACTGGATTAACCAGACAAATCGAACAATAGATTCATAAATAGATACGTTACCACCTTTACCCTCATGGAATGGCGGGGTCCAAAAATAAACGCCTTTCTTCAGAGCTAGAACAACAAACTCCTTGGGATTTTCTTTGATCCATGAGACAGCTTCTTTTTTCAGCGTTTCAGTAGCACCAAGCTCACCGGATGTTTTACGTAATTCATGCCAAGTTGCCCCACGTGGCGTATCACTAATTGACACAAAAAAACCAGTGGCAGCTGGATTGTTACCGAGATAGAGGTTAAAACCTCCATTAGTATTCATCACTGGAGCACCAATTACATAAAAGTTTCTCACCATCCATGGGGAAGATACGAGAAGTGCAATGATGGCAACTCCTCCGAGAAACTTTAGTCGTTGCTTAGCTGGGGATGGCATTATTATTAACGCAATAGCAATCGTGCCTACCAGAGACAAGGCGGAATTCCCAACCATAGCAAGCAAACCGAAAAATAAACCACACGCGACGGCAATGTTTGCTGATGGTTTTGTGTTAAGTCGTAATGTACACCACATCACTCCCAATATGAGTGGTACCATAAGATTTTCTTTGGCAAGGTAGACGCTATAAATGCCAGTGGGCAAATACAAAGCCCATATCGCAGCGGCAAGCAAACGGCCGATTTTACCTGAACCAGCCTCTTTGGCAACGAAATAACAAAGAATAATAGATACCGTACCAAGAAAAATATTTGCAATACGGGCAGCAAGGATATTATCACCGAATAAATAGTACACTGGAGCCAAAATAAATATTGGATAACCCGCATTATAGAAAGCGCGATTTCCATTTTCTAGGACGCCATTGCCTGCCAGCAAGTTAATTGCCATATTTTGGTAAGCAATCTCGTCACTTTCAGGCGTATGGCTGAAACCTGCAATTGCAATAACCCTTAATAAAATTCCCGCAATCAGAATTGCAGCCAACCAAATCCATTCACGATTTGTAGTGAAAATTTTTTGCTGAATCATCAACTCCGCCCCACCAAAAAAACTCCTGCACAAATCAGCGCTACCCCAGCAACACGGTTGAACGTCACCTCCTCACCGATCATGCAGCCAATAACAACCGTAAACACAAACCCCAATCCGACCAAAGGATACGCCTTACTCACATCCCATTTCGAGAGAACACCCAGCCAGACAATCGCTCCCAAGCCATAAAGCAGGAAGCCGAGCAGTACATATTTGTTGGTCAGGATGGCGAAAAACGACCGAAGACCTAACGGCTGTGCAAGCACTGCCTTGATTTCGATACCCGACATACCGAGCTTAAGCGAGAACTGCGCAGCCACCGACAACGCGATGCTGATAATAGCAATGACCAATGGGTTCATGGCAAACCGCTCCAATTAACTGTGTGCGCAAGCATCATAATGGCGAACATGAAAATCATGACAACGCGGCTTCCGCGATCTTTGATGGCATAGACTACAGGATCATCATGCATCTCTCCACGAGAAGTTTTGACCCAAAGCCTGCCGAGCCAGTAAATCAATCCAACGGCAACGAGCCAGAGCAATTGCGGCTTTGCATAGCGGGCTTGCGTCTCTGGGGTGCTGATAAATAGACCGAATATCACGACTGCGGACAGCGCAGTGCCAACACCCATTGGCCACAAAATCACCAAGTCGCTGACTCGGTAATCCCTGCCCCGTGCGATCTCCCTGTTTGCTTGCTTTAGTGAAACCATCTCGGCACAACGCTTGACCAGCGCCAAGCTCAGGAAGATGAATACCGAGAACGCAAACAACCAGGAACTAACGGGAATGGCAACAGCGATCGACCCGGCCAGAATGCGCAAGGTGTAGAGCAACGACAGCATCAGCACATCAATTAGCACATAAGTTTTGAGTAGCCAACTATAAGCAGTGGTCAAAACGACATAGAGAAAGAGGATCAGGACAAAAGCAGGGGATACCAAAATACCCATGACAAAAGCAAGCCCCAAGATGCTGGCAGACATCGCTAAACCATGATGAATCGGCAGCAGCGCGCTGGCAAATGGACGATTACGCTTGCGGGGATGCTGGCGGTCATTGTTCAGATCCCACAAATCGTTGAGGATATAGGTTCCTGACGCTGCGAAAGAAAATGCCAGAAACGCAATACACATCGTGATCAACTTGCCAACATCATGAAATAAAAAAGCAGTCAGCAGAGGCACGAAAAGCAGCAGATTCTTCAACCATTGATGGACACGTAGCGCTCGCAGCCAGACTTTCAGATTGACTGACTCCTTGGGGAATTCGTGTTCGATGGTTGTGGTGCGCTTAACATCGTCTGCTGTCTTTGCTTCCACGCCGACTAAAATCGCCGATGAAGCCGCTTGCCAAATCGGAAGATCAGTGGCGCTATCGCCAGCATAGGAAAATTTCTCACCTACTTTGGCGCGAATCGTTTGAAGTTTTACCGCACCTTTCAGATTGCGATCAGACTCAGTCGCCAAAACCTGATCGAACAGATCAAGATAGTTCGCAACATTCTTGGCGATGGAAGCATGCGCAGCCGTAGCAAGAATAATCGGGCGGCCCTTGGCTTTCTCTGATCGAATATAGTCGAGAACATCTTGCCTATAGGGTAGTTGAACCGGATCTATATCGACTTGCGCGGCAACTTCCTCCTTGAATACCGCCTTGCCTTTAAGTAGTGCCAGCGGTAGCCGAAACAAGTTCAACGGCGATTGTTTAACGAGCTGAATCAACGATTCGTGTAGAGTATCGGTCGGAGTGAGCGTACCATCCAAGTCGACGACTAACGGAAGTGCCGATGTTTGATTCATTTGTAATAGTTCCAACTCGATCTGACAATAAATCCTTGCCAAAAGGTATGATTAAGCGGTTGCTTAGCTTGATAAAAATACGAATATTTATCAACCAATCGCCTAAAAAAAGGAGAAAACCTGTTCTAAATGTTCATCAAAACGTCATCAAGCATAAGGGCAGCTTGTTGAATTGTAAACGCAAGCTAGAAATATCCACTTTATTGAAAGCGGATATTTTCATGCTGGAGCGGCTAGAAATCAACGGTAACCCAATCATGTACTTGATGATGCTCTGAATTGTAGTAGTTGCGGCCCGTTCTGACGGCTCATGACTACCAAAACAGCCAGGATGCACCACCTCAGCCCGCCAGCCACCCCGCATCCAACCCCAGCACCCGCCCGCAACGCGCCGCAATAGCTTCATCGTGCGTGACCAGAATCAGGGTCGTTCCCTGTTTGGCGTTCAGGTCAAACATCAGGTCGATGATTTGCCGTCCGGTTGCGGCATCGAGGTTGCCGGTCGGCTCGTCGGCCAGCACCAGGCGCGGGGCGGGGGCGAAGGCGCGGGCCAGCGCGACGCGCTGCTGTTCGCCGCCGGAGAGGTGTTTCGGGTAATGGGCGAGGCGCTCGCCCAGGCCGACGCGGCGGAGCCAGTCGGCGGCGATTTTGGCGGCATCGCGGCGGCCCGCGAGTTCAAGCGGCAGCATGACGTTTTCCAGCGCCGTCAGGGCGGGCAGGAGTTGAAAGGATTGGAAAACGAAGCCCAAAAGCCGCCCGCGTTGTACGGCGCGGGCGTCTTCGTCGAGATCGGCGAGCGTGAGGCCATCGAGGCGGATAGCGCCGCTGCTGGGCAGATCCAGCCCGGCCAGCAGGCCGAGCAGGGTCGATTTGCCGGAGCCGGACGCGCCAACGATGGCGACCGTCTCGCCCGCCGCCACGGAAAAGGTAATATCACGCAGGATCGTCAGCGGCTGGCCGCCGCTATCGACGGTCTTGCCCAAGTTTTCCACATCCACCACGGGTTGATCTGCCATGCGGCTTTTCCTCTTGTTGCTCGCCCTGTCATTGGCCGCCCCTGCGGCAATGACAGCGAATGCGGCCCAAACCATCCTCGTCGTCGGCGATTCGCTGTCCGCCGGTTACGGCCTCTCCCCGGAAGAAGCCTGGCCGTCGCTGCTGGCCGGGCGGCTCGCCGAGCGACGGCTTGATTATAGCGTCGCCAACATTTCAATCTCCGGCGAGACGACGGCGGGCGGGCGCTCGCGTCTGCCGGCGGCGCTCGCGGCCCGGCGTCCGGCCATCGTCATCATCGCGCTGGGGGCCAACGACGGTTTGCGCGGACTGTCGCTCGAGCAGACGCGCGGTAATCTGGCGGCGATGATCGCCGCCGCGCAGCAATCCGGCGCTCGCGTGCTGCTGGCCGGGATGCGCCTGCCGCCCAATTACGGCCCCTATGCCGAGGAATTCCACGCCATGTTCGCCGACCTGGCCCGCCAGCGCAAAACCGCGCTGCTGCCCT
>JAITMS010000140.1 GCA_031277255.1 Azonexus sp. | reverse complement strand
CGCCGGCAGTGTGAGCGACCGGCACGACCTTGCAGCCGACGTGAGTCGCCAGATAAGCGCCGCACAGCTTGTAGCGCCGCTTTTTTCCCGAAGGCACGCGCGTGCCTTCGGGAAAAATGACGATGTAGTAACCCTGTTGCAGCCGCTCGCGGCCTTGCCGGACGATCCGCTCAAGCGCCGCCTTGCCATCGCCACGGTCGATCGAAATCATCCGCATTGCCCCCAGCCCCCAGCCAAGCACGGGAACCCGCAGCAATTCCTTTTTGAAGACAAAGACGCAGTAAGCGCCTTGCGGCACGCAGTCCTGGATGAGCATCGTCTCCCAGGCCGATTGGTGCTTGCAGAGGATGAGGCAAGGTTCCGCCGGCATGTTTTCAAGACCGATGAAGCGCGGGCGGATGCCGAGGATATATCTGACGCCGAACTGCACGCCCAGCCGCCACATTTTGCCCAGGCGATAACCCCAGCGACCGCGCAAAACAAGGGCGGCGAGAATGACGAGGGAAATGGTCGGCAGCGACCAGACGATGGCATAGGCCATGAACAAGGTTGAGCGGAGCGCGATCATGCGGTCTTGCCCTTGGCCAGAAGGGCGTCTACGGCTTCGGCCAGATCAGCGAAGACCGGCGTGCCGGGCGGCAGCTTGCCTGCGGCCTCGGTCGCCTCGCCCTTGCCGGTCAGCACCAGGATCGGCTGGCAACCGGCGGCGGCGGCGGCCTCCAGATCGCGCTGCGAATCGCCAATGGCCGGAACGCCGTCGAGCAGAATATTGAAAGCCTGCGAAATGCGCTGGAACATGCCCGGTTTGGGTTTGCGGCAGTCGCAGTCGGAATCGGCGGCGTGGGGGCAGTAAAAAATGGCCTCGATCCGCCCGCCCGCCGTGAATAAGCTCTTGTGCATCTTGTCGTGGATCTGGTTGAGCATGTCCATATCGAACAGGCCGCGGCCAATGCCGGACTGATTGGTGGCGACGATCACGCGGTAGCCGTTCTGGTTGAGGCGGGCGATGGCTTCGAGACTGTTGGGAATCGGCTTCCATTCCGCCGGGTTTTTGATGAACTGGGCGGAATCGAAGTTGATGACGCCGTCGCGGTCGAGAATGACGAGTTTTCCGGGCATGGCGGTTTCAGGTGGAAAGGCGGGAGAGATCGGCGACCTGATTCATCGCCGTGTGCAGTTGTTGCAAGAGCGCCAGACGATTGGCGCGCAGCGCCGGATCGTCGGCATTGACCATGACGCCGTCGAAAAAGGCGTCGACCGGGCCGCGCAACGCCGCCAAGGTTTGCAGGGAAGCCGTGTAATCGCCCGCCCGGAAAACCGCTTCGGCCTTTGGCGCGACATCGGCGAGCGCCTGCTGCAAGGCGGCTTCGGCGGCTTCCTTGAACAGCGCGGGGTTGACGCGGGCATCAACGTCGCCGTCGACTTTTTTCAGGATATTGCCGACCCGCTTGTTGGCGGCAGCGAGCGCCGCTGCTTCCGGCAGCGCGGCAAACGCCCGCACGGCGGCAAGGCGGCGGGGAATGTCGGCCAGACGTTGGGGCCGCTGGCTGACCACGGCATCGACTTCCTGCGCCGTATAGCCCTGCTCGCGCAGATTGCCGGCGAGACGCTCGTAGATGAAATCGGACAATTGCGGCAAAGTCCGGGCGGCTGAGGCAAACGGCTGGGCCGCCAGCCCCAGCAAGTCATCGAGCGGCAAGGCGAAATCGTTTTCGCTGAGGATGCGAATCACGCCCAGAGCGTGACGCCGCAGGGCAAATGGGTCTTTGTCGCCGGTCGGCGTCTGGCCGATGCTAAAGAGGCCAACCAGCGTTTCCAGCTTGTCGGCCAGCGCGACGACGCAGCCGACCGGGCCGCGCGGCAGCGCGTCACCGGCGAAGCGTGGCTTGTAGTGGTCTTCGATGGCGTCGGCGACGGCGGCGGTCAGACCGTCGTGCAGCGCGTAATAGCGACCCATGACGCCCTGCAATTCGGGGAATTCGCCGACCATACCGGTCAGGAGATCGGCTTTCGCCAGTTCCGCCGCCTGTTCGGCCGCCTCGACCGCGACGCCAAGCCGCTCGGCAATGGCGCGGGCAATGGCGCGGAGACGCTCGACCCGCTCGCCCTGAGTACCGAGCTGGTTGTGATAAACCACCTTGGCGAGTTCCGGCACACGGCTTTTGAGCGTCTTTTTGCGATCCTGATCGAAGAAAAAGCGGGCGTCAGAGAGGCGCGGGCGCACCACGCGCTCATTGCCCTCGATGATGGCGCTGGCGTCAGCAGGCGCGATGTTGCTGACGACGAGAAAGCGGTTGCTCAAACGGCCTGCCGCGTCGAGCAGGGGAAAATATTTCTGGTTCGCCTTCATGGTCAGAATCAGACATTCCGGCGGCACTTCGAGAAAAGCCGCGTCAAACTCGCAGGCCAGCACATTCGGCAGTTCGACCAGCGCCGTCACTTCGTCGAGCAAGGCATCGTCCTCGATGGCGCGCAGACCATCACCCGCCGCTCTGGCCGCCTCCCGCAACTGCGCAGCAATGGCGGCGCGGCGCTCGGCGAAGCTGGCGATCACCGCGCCCTGTTGGCGCAAGGCTGACGCGTAGCTGTCGGCGTCAGCCAGCGTGATCGGCTCCTGTTGCCCTTCAAAACGATGGCCGCGCGTGACGCGCCCGGCCTGCAAACCAAGCGCCGCCACCGCCACGATGTCAGCGCCGTGCAAGGCCACCAGCCCATGCGCCGGACGCACGAACTGCACGCTGTCCCAACCCGGCAAGGCGCAGCCGCTGTGCAGTTGGTAAGTCATCACTTTCGGGATCGGCAGTTTGGTGATGGCCTCATGCAGGGTCTTTTGCAGCCCGTCGGCGAGTGTGACGCCAGCCTTGAGGGTATCGAGAAACAGGGTTTCGGCCTTGCCATCCATGACCCGTTCCAGCCGCGCCAGGTCGGCCTCGCTGGCGCCGATGGCCTGCAATTTCTTCTTCAGCGCCGGCGTCGGCTGGCCATCAGCCGTCAGGCCGACGCTCGCCGGCATCAACTTCTGCCGCACCGGCTGATCCGCCGCCTTGTCCGCCACCGCGGTGATATGCGCCGCCAGCCGCCGTGGCGTGGCGTAAGACGTGACGCGGGAAGCCGCCGCCGTCAGCCCCGCGACCCGCAATTGCTCAAACAACTGCGCGGCAAACGCCTCCCCCAGTTTTTTCAGCGCCTTGGGCGGGAGTTCTTCGACGAAAAGCTCAACGAGCAGATTGGCTGGGGACATGGTTGCAACGATCAAAAGAGGAGATTGTAAAAAGAAACGCTCAGAAATGCCGCTGCCGTCTCAAACCGCGCGCGGCAAACAGGAGCAGGGCGGCGGCCAGCAGTGGCAGCCAGACATAGAGGATTTCACTTTGCATCACGGAAAGGCCGCGCGCCGACAAAAAGCGTTTGAGACTCAGCGGCGAAACTTCGATGGGCCGCCAGGCAAAGAAATGATGGGCGGTATCGAACGGCCACAGCAAGGGAATGCCGACGCCGCCATTGGTCATCATGTCGAGCAGCGGATGGGAGAGGGCGCACAGGGCAATCCAGCAATAGCCCGCCCAGCGGGCCATCCGCCAGCGCGGGGCCAGCGCGTAGCCCGCCAAGCCAAGCAAGAGGGCGAACAGGAGCGTGTGCGTCAAACCGCGATGCCCGGCCATGCTGCCGTAAGCGATGCCGAGCTTGAACGCGATGGCATCGACATCCGGCGCGACCGCCGCCGCCACGCCCGCCAGCGCCGCCGCCCACGGCAACCGCCCGGAGCCAAGCGCCAGCGCGGCGGCTAAGGGCACGGCGGCGTGGGTGATGATCGTCGGCATGGCGGCTGGAAAAGGTCTGTTGAAACCGCTGGTTACTCGATAACAATCTTGCGGATGCGGTGATTGAAGGTATCTGCCACATAGAGGTGGCCCGCTGCGTCTATCGCGATGCCCTGAGGCCAATAAAATTTGGCGGCGCTTCGGACGCCATCGGCATAACCCTGCTCACCACCCGCCAAGGTGCTGACTTCGCCATTGGGCGTAATTTTGCGGATGCGATTATTTTGACCATCCGTCACATAGAGGTTGCCCGCCGAATCCATTGTGATGCCGGAGGGTGCGGAAAATTGCGCGGCACGGCCAACGCCATCGGCATAGCCTCGCGCACCACTGCCCGCGACGGTGCTGACAACGCCCGCTGGCGTGATTTTGCGAACGCGGTCACCCTGACTTTCTACCACATAAAGATTGCCTGCCGCGTCTATCGTGATCCCATTAGGCCCCTTAAAAGCCGCATCGCGACCAATCCCGTCGGCAGTATCACCCCTTATGCCGCTGCCTGCCAAGGTCGTGACCTCTCTGGCTGGCGTGATCTTGCGGATAAGATTATTGTAGAAGTCCGCTACATAGAGGTTCCCCGCCGCGTCAATTGTGATGCCGGAAGGCGCGTTGAATTGCGCGGCCTGACCAACGCCATCCGCATCGCCTTGCTCACCGCTGCCTGCAACCGTACTAACGACGCCAGCCAGCGTAATCTTGCGGATACGATTATTGCCCAATCCATCGGTCACATAGAGGTTGCCCACCGCATCTATCGTGATGTTTTGCGGAAAGTAAAACTGCGCGGCGCGCCCCACGCCATCGGCATAGCCCTTCTCGCCACTGCCCGCCAGCGTACTGACCATCCCCGTCGGTGTGACCTTGCGAATACTGTTGTTATGGGTATCCACCACGTAGAGATTGCCCGCCGCGTCTATCGTGATGCTATTCGGGAAATGAAACTGTGCCGTAGCGCCGATGCCGTCAGCCGCGCCTTTTTCACCACTGCCCGCCAAAGTGCTGACGCCGGGAACGGCAGCCGGAACGGCGGGAACGGCCTGCTTACTGTTATTTTGCGGGGCAACGCCTGTTGTTTCGCATCCCGCGAGCAGCCCAAATGCGAGGACAACAGAGAAAAAATGGAGGATCGGCAATTTTTTTGTCATGGCGGTCATGGCTGTTTTTTAGGCTTGATAAGTAAGGGAGGAGGCAACCGATTGACAAAGATTCATCGCGCTCAGGCCGCCTTTTGCCCGATCCGCGCCACCCATTCGCGCGGCGCGAGCGGAAAGCCGAGACGTTCGCGGCTGTCGTAATAGCTTTGGGCAACGGCGCGGGCCAGGTTGCGGATGCGGCCAATGTAGGCGGCGCGCTCGGTAACGGAAATCGCGCCGCGCGCATCGAGCAGGTTGAAGGTATGCGCCGCCTTCAAAATCTGCTCGTAGGCGGGCAACGCCAGTTGCTGCGCCATCAACAGTTGCGCTTCCTTCTCGTGGGCGGCAAAGGCGGTAAATAGATAATCGGCGTCGCTGTGCTCGAAGTTATAGGCCGACTGTTCGACTTCGTTCTGGTGATAAACGTCGCCATACGTGAGTCCACCGGTCCACACCAGATCAAAGACGTTTTCAACGCCTTGCAGATACATGGCCAGCCGCTCCAGACCGTAGGTGATCTCGCCGGTGATCGGCTTACAGTCGATGCCGCCGACCTGCTGGAAATAGGTGAATTGCGTCACCTCCATGCCATTCATCCAGACTTCCCAGCCCAAGCCCCAAGCGCCCAGCGTCGGGTTTTCCCAATCGTCCTCGACAAAGCGCACGTCATTTTTCTTGAGATCGAAACCAAGCGCCTCGAGCGAGCCGAGATAGAGATCGAGGATGTTCTCCGGCGCGGGTTTCAGAACCACCTGATACTGGTAGTAATGCTGCAAACGGTTGGGGTTTTCGCCATAGCGCCCATCCTTGGGGCGGCGGCTCGGCTGCACATAGGCGGCCCGCCACGGCTCCGGGCCGAGCGCGCGGAGGAAGGTAGCGGTATGGCTCGTCCCGGCCCCGACTTCCATATCGTAAGGCTGCAACAGGGCGCAGCCCTGATCGGCCCAATACTGTTGCAGGGTGAGGATGATCTGCTGGAAGCTGGGTTGCTGACGGGGCGTCATCGGCGGCAATCGAAAAAGCGGAAAGGGATGATTTTACTTGCTTTCTTGCCGTCAACCACCGGGTAGCCTGAACCTGTCCGGCAGACAGATCGCACCCGGCAAGCCGGATGCCGCGCTGCAACAGGCGAGGCGATGATTGCCCCTTTATGAATCAAGTCAGTTTGACAAAATCCAATCGAATCAATAGAATGCGCCCATTGCTGCGGTGCAACATCGGTTCCCGGCCCCGCCCACGGCGGTCTCTCCAGGGATTCCAGCCTTCGATTTTTTGGCTGCCGATGCCGCACCCCCTGTAACGTCTGACCGGCAACGCAGTTTATTGCTGGCGGCAAAGTGAAGGAGGTCGCATGTCTACGACGACTATTCTCAATCCCGCGCTTCAGCGGGCTTTTCGGGTGACTGGCGCGGTTTTCCGCAAAACCTTGATGGTGGCTGGTCTGGTTTTGATTGTTGGCCTGGTTGGCGTGCAAGTGGTGCACGGTGAAGTCACCGGAGTCCTGAAACAGTTGCTGACGCCGGTTGCCGCCAGCGATGATGCGTTGTCTGAGTCGGACGCGGGCGTCGTCGCGGCCTCGACGGCGGTCAATCCGCTATCGCCGCAGATGCAGAGCGCCCTGGAATTTGTCTCGCGGCGTTATCGCGTCGCTGACACGGCCCTGCAACCGGTTTTTGAAGCCGCCGAGGCGGCGGGCCGCGACCTGCACCTCGACCCCCTGCTCATCATCGCCGTGATTGGCATCGAATCGCGCTTCAATCCTTTTTCGCAGAGCGCCTACGGCGCTCAGGGACTGATGCAGGTCGTGCCGCGCTTCCATGCCGACAAGCTGCCGGAAGAAGCGACGCCTGCGGCCTTCCTCGACCCGGTCATCAATGTCCGGGTCGGCGCCACCGCCCTGCGTCAATTCATCAACCGCAGCGGCAGCCTGGAAGCGGGCCTGCAACAATTCGGCGGCGCCGCCAACGACCCGGCGCGCCGCTATGCCGCCAAAGTGCTGGCGGAAAAATCCCGCCTTGAAACGGCGGCACTCGGCGACAGGGTTTGACTGGCCTGGGCGGCACTCCCTCTGAAAAAACCGAACCCGGCCGTGGGCAGCGCCGTAGAACAGGGTGATGCAGACCGGTCCACGCGAGCTTTGCCTGTCACGATGATGGCAGGCATTTCAGATCGCTGGACCACTTGCCATCCTGACCGCGCTTGACCGTGTAGCTGCGCCCCTGTTCCAGTTCGGGCCTCGTGTAGCGAGAGAGGGAGACGTATTCGTACAAGAAAGCCGTCATTGCCTTCCCATTGCGGGTCGGCCAGTTCGACGTAGGGAAGATCGCAGCGCCAGTATTCGCTTTCCTGATTCTCATCCCACGAGAACACAGAGACGGCTATCCAGCACGATTGCTCATGCTGCATTGCTCCTGTTCGATTTCACAGGAAATACCGCTGACCGCACCGGCCTTCTCCGCGCTGACCGGCGTTGCGGCGAGAAGCGCCATTATCAAGACAAGGCATACCGGAGGATAAAAAGACATATGAATCACCGAAATCAGTTCGCCTTGGGGCTGACGTGAGTCCAGGGCGCCAGCGCGTTGGCGAGCCCTTCGTCAATATCGATTCCCAGGGGAACGAAGCCATCGGGAACCCGGTTTATCAGCATTAGGGCAGCGAAGGCCAAATCGTTTTCAAAGTCGGAGTTGGTATTGAAATAATCATCCGCATTGAGCAGGATGCGCGCGCCTGAAGCATCGCCATGTACCGCCAGCTTGATTGCGGCAAAAAACTGTGTTTCCCCGTCGGGACCACTTGCCAGGCGATTGCCCGTCGTGGCAGAGACCAACTGTCTGAGCTTGGCGCGCATCTTGGGAGAGAGTTTTTCGGGCGTATCCGTCCGCTGCCGCAAAATCTCACGAATTTTTTCCTTGTGGGCAGATTGGGCCACGCCGGTTGCTTCAGCGTTTGGCTCAGTGTTTTCCTGCGCCGTCTCGGGATTGGCGGAATCAACCGACCAGAGAGGCGGCGGCGGCCATGCCGTTTCTTCTACCGCACTCAAATAGGGGGCGAGTGTGGCGGCGAGATTCCAGTCCTTCAGCGAGTTATTGATCCCCAGTTCGGCTACGCCTTGGGGCTGCCGGTCGATGAGCGCCAACGCGGCAAAGGCAAACAGGTCTTCATAGCCTGACGAAGTCATCCGATAATCATAAGGGTGCAGCAAAATCTCCGCGCCCGAAGCATCGTCAAGAATTGCCAGCGTGATTGCGGCGTCAAACAGATCTCTTCGGTCACTTGCATTTTCGGGCGGGATGCTTGCGGCGGCGGATACCTTCTGCCGAAGTTCGGCAAAATCGCTGTAATGCAGTGTTTTAGAGAAGATTTCGAGCAAGGCTTGGCGAACTTTTTCCTTGTTGACGGTCTGAGCCGCAACATTGGCATCACCGGCCCGCACACTTCCTGCATCGGCGGAGGCGGGGCGTATGGCAAGCTCTGGCGGCCATGTTCCCTGCTCGCCGTTTGGCGGCGGATGCAGGCCATGAGGAAGCAGTGCGTCGATAAGGCGCGCTCCGGTACCGGACAGGTTAACGGACGCTTCAGGCGCTTGGCCGATCAGCGCCAGCGCGGCAAAGACATGCAGATTTTCAATGTTCGTGGAGGCTTTGGCATAGTTCTTCGGGTAGCGCAAAATCCAAGCCCCCGAGGCATCGCCGTAAAAAGCCAGCGTAATCGCGGCGCTGAGCAGTTCCGTTTTCGCAACATCACTTTCCGGAGGAGAGGCCGCCACGCCGGAGACCAACTGCCTGAGCCTGACGAGTTCCTTGAGCGGCAGGTTGCGGGGTAGTTTGAGCTGTTCCTGCAAAACCTCGCGAACATTGGGCATGCGGAAAGGCCAACCCTGTTGCCGCTCCTCTCGCGGCAGCAGGCAAGAGGCCAGCGCATCGAGCAGGGGAGTCTCCTCTTTGTCAGCATGTTCCGGGAATATGAAATTCCTTGGGGTGAAATTCCGCGGGGCGCGATCTATCAGCGCCAGCGCGGCGAAGGCATACAGATCAATGCGGTCGCCTTGCATGAAGCTGTCCGGGTACAACAAAATCTCCGCACCGGAGTCATCGCCATGAATCGCCAGATCAAGCGCGGCGGCGAACAGTTCTTTATCCTCGCCGCTGGTTCTGGCCCGAAAATAATCTGCGCCGGAGACGAACTGCCTGTGCTCGGCGAGCATTTCAGCAGACCATTCCTCTGCTTGCCAGCCGAGCAGCTTGAGCAAAGCCTGACGAATTTTTTCCTTGCTGGCGGGCGAGGCTGGCTGAACGGATGGCGTGGCAGGCTGTTGGGTCACAGTGGCGGCCTCCGGTTCGGCATCATCGGCTTGCGCTGCCCATGCCTGCGCGCCGAACGCGGCCACGGCCAGAATGGGAACGAGGCACAGGAAATCAAGCGCCTGACGGCAGACAGGCTTGCGGGCAGCAGCATGGCGATGGTCAGGCATCATGAAACATGAGGCAGAAAGGCGATAGCGGGCATCATATCGTCGGCAGCCGCAAAAGTACGAAGATTCCGTTTAGGTAATCTTCCGTGAATATATGAGGTTAGGTCGAGCCTTGAGAGCGCCCTGGAGGGCTTTCTAGGCTGTCAAGACTTGCCGCTGAGGACTAGGGCGTGCTGGTTTGGATTTAGGCAGTGGGGGCGGTTTCCTGTCACCCTGCTGTCACCTTGAAACCCTAAGCGGGTGTGATTGGAAGGACAAGCAACACGGCTAACCCATTGATTTCTTGGTCGGAGTGACATGATTCGAACATGCGACCCCTGCGTCCCGAACGCAGTGCTCTACCAGGCTGAGCTACACTCCGATGGCTGAGGAAATCTAGTGATTTCTCTCAACGGCAAAGAACGTCAATTCTAGCAAGGCTTCCTTGTAATTTGAATCCCCCAGGCCGCTAATCGCGGCTCTGGCGAGTCTGGCTTCTTCGGTGGCGCGCGCTCTGGCGTAATCGAGGGCCTGGCTCGCGTGGATGGCGGCGAGCACGGCGAGGAAGTCGTCGCGGCCGCCGTTTTCGATGGCCTTGCGGACACAGGCGGCCTGTTCGGGCGCGCCGCGTTGCATGACGTAGATCAGCGGCAGGGTCGGTTTGCCTTCGGCCAGATCGTCGCCGAGATGTTTGCCGGTGTCGGCTTCGCTTCCGGAGTAATCGAGCACGTCGTCAATCAGTTGAAAGGCTGTGCCGAGGTGCATGCCGTAGCGGGCCAGCGCCTGTTCCTGGTCGGCTGTCGCGCCGCCGAGGATGCCGCCGAGTTGGGCGGCGGCTTCAAACAGTTTGGCGGTTTTGTAATGGATGACCGCCATGTAACGGCTTTCGTCGACGTCGGCATCGTGGCAGTTCATCAATTGCAGGACTTCGCCTTCGGCGATGATGTTGGTGGCGTTCGAGAGTACCCGCATGACGCGCATGTCGTCGACCGCGACCATCATCTGAAAGGCCCGCGAATAGAGAAAATCGCCGACCAGAACGCTGGCGGCGTTGCCGAACAGGGCGTTGGCGGTGCCACGGCCACGGCGGAGCGCCGATTCGTCGACGACATCGTCGTGCAGCAGCGTGGCGGTGTGGATAAATTCGATCACTGCCGCCAGGTCGTGATGACGGCTGCCCTGATAGCCCAGAGCGCCCGCCGCCAGCAGCAACAGGGCCGGGCGCAGGCGCTTGCCGCCACTGGCGATGATGTATTCGGCAACCTGACGGACCAGCGCCACATCGGAATAAAGGCTATCCCGAATGACCTTGTCGACGGCCTTCATGTCAGAGGCTATCAGGGTGTTGAGCGGTTCCAGTGTCACGGCGCGGCTTCTCGATTGAATCGTCAAATCCTAAGGGGCCGAACGGGGGCCAGTCAAGATTGGAGGCCAGCAGGGGCAACTGTTCTGGAAGTGATTGTGTCGATCTGTTGCGAAGATGGCTATTCATATCACTATGGCGTAGCCAAAAAGTGACAAGCTCACAACTTGCGCTTACAAAATGTATAATAATTTATGATTTTTGCAAAATATGCAAAATGACTGTGGGGGTAAAAGAAAAAACTTTGGGAGAAAGGGGATTCCATGAAGATCAACATGCCCGTAACGACTCACGAAGTGCTGATGCCGGAGGGCAGGCCCATCGTCAGCAAGACGGATATCAAAGGCATCATTACCTACGCCAATCAGACTTTTCTCGACATTTCCGGCTACAGCCGCGAAGAGTTGATCGGCAAAAATCACAATATCGTTCGCCATCCCGACATGCCACCGGAAGCGTTCGCCTGGCTGTGGGATACGCTCAAACAGGATTTGCCTTGGCGGGGAGTCGTCAAAAATCGCTGCAAGAATGGCGATTTTTACTGGGTCGAAGCCTGCGTGACGCCGCTCAAGGAAAACGGGCGCACGGTAGGTTACATGTCGGTGCGCAACATCCCCAACCGCAATGAAGTTGCCGCCTGCGAAGCGTTGTACCGCGCCATACGCGAGAAACGGGCGACCCTGCCCAAGCGATCTTTCCGGTTTGATGACCTCTCTTTCCTCATGCTGATGAAGGTCGTGTTTGTGCTGATCGCCTTGCTTCTTGGTGGCGCTACTCTGTATCTGCTGGCCCGCGACAATGCTCTTGTCGAACGCCTGATCGCCGCCATCTTTGGCGCCAGTTCGCTGCTTGTCCTGGGGGCAGGATATTGGCTCGGCACCTCAATCCAGTCATTTCTCAAACGGCTTGGCCTTGGGCTGTCCGAACTTGCCAAGGGTAACTTTACTTTCAGCATTCGAGACGATGCGCGGAATGAATTTGGACGCCTCCTCAATGACGCGGAATCCATGCGCATCAACCTGCGCGCCATCATTGCCGATGTCACGCTGACAACCAAAGAAGTCGATGCCGCCGCTCGCACGGTTGAAGCGGAAATGCGGGCGCTGCTCGATCGGATACATATCCAAAGCGATCACGTGAACAGTACCAGTGCCGCGATGGAGGAAATGCTCCGATCCATCATGTCGGCCCAGGAAAATACAGGAACATCAGCGGAGATCGCCAAGAAAACCATGAATACCGTGGCCGATGGCGGCAAAAGAATGGAAAGCAGCGTCGCTTCGGTTCAGCATATCGTTAATGCGGTAGGTGAATCCCGCGCCACCATCACCAACCTGCGCGATCTGGTTCAGCGTATTGACCAGCTTACCCTGACCATCAGGGATGTGGCCGACCAAACCAACCTGCTGGCCTTGAATGCCGCCATTGAAGCGGCGCGCGCCGGGGAACAGGGGCGTGGTTTTGCCGTGGTCGCCGATGAAGTCAGAAAACTGGCCGAACGCACCAGCGGCAGCACAAAGGACATCAGCAACACGGTAAGCGCGATCCATCAGGCAACCTCGGCTGCCGGCAACATGATGGAACAGACTGTCAGCGAGGTCAGTCGCAGTACGGCGCTCATCAACGAAAGCAGCCGCAGCCTGGAGGAAATTTTGTCCGCCAGCAGACAAACGATGGCCATGATCGACCAGATGTCCATCATGCAGCGCGAGCAGGCCGATGCCATTAACGGCGTGGCAAACAGCATGAATGTGGTGCATCAACTGGAAACCGACAACGTCAACAGCATCCGCAACACCGGGAGCAGAGCCAGTCGGCTCGCACTCGTATCATCCGAATTGCAGGATCTGATCAAACACTTTGAAAAATCGCTGTAGCCGCGCTACGACCAGATCCTGATCGTCAATACTGGCGTTTTCGATCAAGCTGCGGCGAATTCACAGGAGGTTTCAGCTAAACTCACTCGTCTCGGAACTTTTTGGAGAGAGACATGGCGACAGAAGCATTCATTGCTCCTGTGATCGAGGATCGTGAGGCGCTGGAGGAATTTGCCGATGTGCTCACCGACCGCACTCCGGAAGTTGAGCGCGATGTCGCCCGTTTGTTGAAAAATCCGGGGAGCGGCGACATCACGGATGATTTGTTCCGCGTCCTCCACAACATCAAGGGCGACGCCGCGCTGTGCAAATTCCCGCTCGGCGTCGCCGTGATGCATCCGCTGGAGAGCATGATGGCGCGTTTTCGCCAGGGCGAGATCGCGTTTACTGAACTTTTGGGCGAACTGATCCTGCTCACCATCGACCGTCTGGAATGGGTCACCGAGGCGCTGCTCCACGGCAAGCCGCTGGACAACCTGCACCTGCCCGAACTGCTCGCCGGACTGGAAGATCTGGCCAGCTCGCCCGCTGCCGAGGTCGATCCCCGCTGCGCGGAACTGATCGAGATGGTGACCGGCTTTCGCTCTGTCCCGGTCGATCCGCCAACACCTCCGGCGGCGGCGATCCATCATCACGAAAAGGCGAGGGACAGCGCCGCTGACCTGGCGTTTTTCCGCTCTCTCGCTCTGCAACTGGAAAGCCGCTCGCCGCTGTTCAAGGGACGCGCCACGCGCATCCTGCGGCTGGCGCTGGAAACCAACAAGGCCGCCGGAACGCCGGTCGATCCGCAGCAACTGGAGGCAGCGGTCTATCTACACGATGTCGGCATGATGTTCCTGCCGGAATCGGTATGGCTCAAAGTCGGCAAAATGAGCGACGAGGACAAGGCGCAGTTGCGCAACCATCCCGGTCTGATGGCTGGCCTGTTATTGCGCATCCCCGGCTGGGCGGAGGCCGCCGAAATGGTCGCCCAGCACCACGAAATGCCCGACGGCGCTGGCTACCCGAACCGGCTGACGGGCCATGAGATTTGCCCCGGAGCCAAGATTCTGTCGATTGTGGACGCCTTTGAGTCGGTGATGTTAAAGCACATCGACCACGGCAAGAACCGCTCGGTGCTGCGGGCGATTGCCGAGATCAACGCCTGCGACAAGCAGTTCGCGCCGGAATGGATCGTGCCGTTCAACACGGTCATCAAGAAGACCGTCGAGCGTTGATGGCCTTTGACGGAACGCGCCGGTTCGGCGGCGTCGCCCGCCTTTACGGCGAGGCCGGGGCGGCGCGGTTGCGCGGAGCGCATGTCGCCGTGGTCGGCATCGGCGGCGTCGGCTCGTGGTGCGCCGAGGCGCTGGCCCGCACCGGCATTGGCCGCCTCACCCTGATCGACCTCGACATGCTGGCCGAATCCAACGCCAACCGCCAGATTCATGCCCTCGACGACCTCTGGGGCAAGGCCAAGGTCGAGGCCATGAAGGAGCGCATCGCCGCCATCAATCCGGCCTGCCGGGTGGCTTGCGTCGAGGACTGGATCACGCCGGAAAACGTCGGTAACTATCTGGCGGGCGATTACAGCGTGGTCATCGACGCCATCGACCAGGCGCGGGCCAAGGTGGCCATGATTGCGCACTGCCAGCGGCGCGGCGTGGCCATCGTCGTCGCCGGGGCCGCTGGCGGTCAGGTCGACCCGACCCGCATCAAGCTCGCCGACCTCAGCCAGACCATTCAAGACCCGCTGCTCGCCAAAGTCCGCGCCCAATTGCGGCGGGATCACGGTTTTCCACGCGGCGGCAAAAAATTCGGTGTCTCCGCGGTGTTTTCGACCGAACCGCTGCGTTACCCGATAGCGGACGCTAGAGCGGTTTTGGTTCAAGCCCCCAATACCGTTCGGGCTGAGCCTGTCGAAGCCCGGCTCAAGCCTCCGTATTCCGCTCTCCGCACCGTCCTTCGACAAGCTCAGGACGAACGGGAGTGTAAGGATTTGAACAGAAAACGCGCCAATTGCGCCATCCCTGCCGGGCCGATGGGACTCAACTGCGCCGGTTTCGGTTCTTCGGTATGCGTCACCTCGGTATTTGGCATGGTCGCGGCGGCGCGTGCGATCGAGTTGATTACCGCTGACCAAGCCACGCCAGTAGCCCCTGCGTGTTCAACTCAATATCCGTCGCCAGAATAGCCAAAAGCGCCGCTTCATCCAGCGGGCAGCCGTGGGCGCGGATTTCGCCCAGCAGCCAGGCCGTCATCGCCTGTTTGAGAGACTCGTGCCGCGCCTCCTCGTCACGTCCCGTTTCGGCCAAGGCGACCAGCGCGTCGAGGCGGCGCAGCAGCTCCATCCCGCGCTGCGGCACATCGGTCAAACGGCCATAATGGGTGAGGTAAACCGCTGGCGGCTCTAAATCAAGCAAACGCCGGATCGAAACCCGCATCGCCTCCGGCTCGAACTGGGTCGGCGTGGTGGTCGGAAAAACAAAGGGGCGGCCCGCAACATCGAGTTCGCGGTAAGAAAGGCCAAACATGTCGCCGGTGAAAATGCCGCCCGTCGCCTCGTCGACGAAACAAATATGGTGACGGGCATGGCCCGGCGTATCCAGGCAGGAGAAGCGCCGCCCGGCCAGTTCAACGACATCCCCCTCGCCCGCCGCGATGATGCGGCTGGCCGGAACCGGCACAATCTCGCCATAGACTTTGGCGACATAATCGGCGCCATAAACGGCGGTCACGCCAGCCACCAGTTTTGATGGTTCCGCCATATGCCGCGCCCCGCGCGGATGCACCACCAGCCGGGCGTTGGGAAAAGCCGCCAGCATGCCGCCCGCGCCGCCGGCATGGTCAAGATGGATGTGGGTCAGCATCACGTAATCCACCGCCGATTCGGACAAACCGACGCGCCGCAAGGCCGCCAGCGCATTCGGCAAAGCGTCGCGGCTGCCGCTGTCGATGAACGCCACCCTGCCTTGCTCGACCACCATATGAATCGCCGCCAGCAGAGGCCGCACATAACCTGCATCGAAAGCAACGATGCCGTTGCCATAATCGCGCCAATCCGTCATTTGCCCGCCTCTCTGTTGCATTTGATTGACCCTCACAAAATCCTGAAACCACGCCCATCCGGCAAGCGATAACGCGAAAAGTCGCGCAAATCGAGCGTCATCATGGTGGTGACGCCGGTTTCTCCGGCCAGCCAAACCAGCGAAGCGTCGGCCAAGTCCATCTCGGTGCGCGGGCGTTCGGTGTAACGTTGCATCAGGGGCGTCAGTTCAAGCAATGCCTGCTGGTCGAATGGAAATACAGCGACGCCTCCCCGCCCCAACCAGTTCAGCAGGGCAAAGCGGTGCGGCGGCGGCGCCAGATAGCTGGCTTCGACCACACAGGGCCATGTGGTCGACAGCGCCCAATGTTCCAGCGAGGCCAGTTCCAGCAGTTCCTGATAACGCTCCCCGGCAGGCTGGTTGGCGCCGAAAACGGCGACCATGGCGCTGGCGTCAATCAGCGCCGAGGCCATGCTTGGCTCTCAATCTGGCGATGAGATCGGCGCGAGAGCGTTCCGTATCATAGGGCTCTGCATGTTCGGCGATATAGCCTTCGGTCAGGCTGGCGCCTTGCGGGTACTGCGTGATTTCCGCCTTGGCCTGAAGCATCAGCGCATAGGGGTCTTTATCCCCCAACGCCCGCTCCACCGCGCTGATAATGAACTGCGACTTGGTCGTCCCCTGCTGCCGGGCAGCCAGTTCCAGCCGCTTTTCCAGCAGGGCGTCCATGCGAACGGATACGGCCATGATGTTGTCCTCCTGTTCAAAGTCGTATTGCCGTATCACAAACAATGCAGCCGAGGCAACGGCAACAGGGCGAGCGTGATTGCTGATTGCTGGCAATCGCTTGAATAAAAATAAAATCACATACTCCGCCGATACTGCCCGCCCACCTCGTACAGCGCCCCGCTGATCTGGCCGAGTGAGCAGTATTTCACGGCGTCGATCAGCACGGCGAAGACGTTGCCGTTGTCAATCACCGTCTGTTTCAGCTTTTCCAGCATGGCCGTGGCTGTTGTCGCGTGGCGGGTATGGAAGTCGCGCAGGCGATTGATTTGCGACTGTTTTTCTTCCTCGGTCGAGCGAGCGAGTTCGATTTCCTGCTGGGCCATGCCTTTGGGGTTGAGGAAGCTGTTGACGCCGATGATCGGGTAGGAGCCGTCGTGTTTCTTGTGCTCGTACACCATGGATTCCTCTTGAATCTTGCTGCGCTGGTAGCCGGTTTCCATAGCCCCCAGCACGCCGCCGCGGGCGGCGATGGCTTCAAATTCCTTGAGCACGGCTTCTTCGACGAGGTCGGTGAGTTCGTCGATGACGAAAGCGCCCTGATTCGGGTTTTCGTTTTTGGCGACGCCCCATTCGCGGTTGATGATGAGCTGGATGGCCATTGCCCGGCGCACGCTTTCCTCGGTCGGCGTGGTGATCGCTTCGTCGTAGGCGTTGGTGTGCAGCGAGTTGCAGTTGTCGTAAATGGCGATGAGCGCCTGCAAGGTGGTGCGGATGTCGTTGAAATCCATCTCCTGCGCGTGCAGCGAGCGGCCTGAGGTTTGAATGTGGTATTTGAGTTTCTGGCTGCGCTCGTTGGCGCCGTATCTGTTTTTCATCGCCACCGCCCAGATGCGGCGGGCGACGCGGCCAATCACCGAGTATTCCGGGTCCATGCCGTTACTGAAGAAAAACGACAGATTGGGCGCGAAATCGTCGATATGCATACCGCGCGCCAAATAGGATTCGACGTAGGTAAAGCCATTGGCGAGGGTGAAGGCCAGTTGCGAAATGGGATTGGCCCCGGCTTCGGCAATGTGATAGCCGGAAATGGAAACCGAATAGAAATTCTGCACCTGGTGATGCACAAAAAATTCCTGAATATCGCCCATCATTTTGAGGGCGAATTCGGTCGAGAAAATACAGGTATTCTGGCCCTGATCTTCTTTGAGAATATCGGCCTGCACTGTGCCACGCACGGTTTTCAATACCCATTCGCGGATTTTTTCCGCTTCATCCTCGGTTGGCTGACGGCCATTGTCCGTCTTGAATTTTTCGATCTGCTGGTCGATGGCGGTATTGAAATAGCAGGCGAGAATGATCGGGGCCGGGCCGTTGATGGTCATCGACACCGAGGTCGTCGGGCAAACCAGGTCAAAGCCGCCGTAGAGGACTTTCATGTCGTCCAGCGTGGCGATGGAAACGCCGGAATTGCCGATTTTGCCGTAAATGTCCGGGCGCTCGTCGGGGTCGCAGCCGTAGAGCGTGACCGAATCAAAGGCGGTGGACAGCCGGTGGGCGGGCATCCCTTCCGAGACTTTCTTGAAGCGGCGGTTGGTGCGAAAGGCGTCGCCCTCCCCGGCGAACATCCGCGTCGGGTCTTCGCCTTCGCGCTTGAAGGCGAAAACGCCCGCGGTAAAGGGGAAGGAACCGGGGACATTTTCCTTCATCAAAAAACGCAGAATTTCGCCGTCGTCGGTATATTTGGGCAAAACGACTTTGCGTATTTTGCTGCCGGATAACGATTGCTGCGTTAATTGGGTGCGGATTTCCTTGTCGCGGATTTTCACCACATATTCGTCACCGGCATAGGCGGCTACCGTTTGCGGCCACATATCGAGCAGCTTTTTCGCCTTTGGCTCTTGCTGGCTGTCTTTGAATGTCTGCAATTCAGCAAAATCACCGATGGCTTTATCGCAGCCGCTGAAAATATTTTTGGCGATACGGAGCGACTGGCGCTCGCGGGCAATAAGCACCTGCGCCTCAATATGCGCGTGGTAGCCGCGCACGGTATCGGCAATTTCGGCCAGATAACGCACCCGCGCCGCCGGGACGATGGCGCGCTGGGCGGAGGATTGCTTGACGCCAACGGGGGCGAGCTTGCCTCGCTTCAAGGTCAAGCCGAGTTCGGCCAGCGCCGGTTTCAGCGCCTGATACAAGGCGGTCACGCCGTCGTCGTTGAAACGGGCGGCCTGGGTGCCGAACACCGGCATGTCGTCGACCGGCGTGGTGAATAGCTCGCGGTTGCGCTGATATTGCTTCCTCACATCGCGCAGCGCGTCTTCCGCGCCTTTGCGGTCGAATTTGTTGATGGCGACGAAATCGGCGAAATCGAGCATGTCGATTTTTTCCAGTTGCGAGGCCGCGCCAAACTCCGGCGTCATCACGTACAGCGAGCGGTCGACAAAGGGCACGATGGCGGCGTTGCCCTGACCGATGCCGGAAGTCTCGACAATGACCAGATCAAAACCGGAGAGCTTGCAGGCGGCGATCACCTCCGGCAGCGCCACGGAAATTTCGCTGCCGGTGTTGCGGGTCGCCAAGGAGCGCATGAAGATGTTGGGATGCTCGATGGCGTTCATGCGGATGCGGTCGCCGAGGAGCGCCCCGCCAGTGCGCTTGCGCGAGGGGTCGATGGAGACGATGGCAATTTTTACGGCGTCGTTCTGATCGAGGCGGAAGCGCCGCACCAGTTCATCCGTGAGCGAGGACTTACCCGCGCCGCCGGTGCCGGTAATTCCGAGAACCGGCACTTTCATCGCCTTGGCGGCTTTTGCCAGCGGCTCTTTCAACTGTGGCGCCGAGCCGTTTTCGAGCAAGGTGATGAGACGCGCCAGAAGGCGGCGGTTACCGGCCTTCAGCCCGGCCAGCGCCTGTTCGGCAGTCGGCGCGCCTTCTTCGGCCATGTCGTAATCAGCGCCTGCGACCACTTCGTTAATCATGCCTTGCAGGCCCATCCGCACGCCATCTTCCGGCGCGTAAATGCGGCTCACGCCATAGGCTTGCAGTTCCTTGATTTCAGAAGGCACGATGACGCCGCCGCCACCGCCAAAAACCTTGATCCGCTCGCCGCCATTGGCCTTGAGCAGATCAATCATATATTTGAAGAACTCGACGTGACCGCCCTGATAACTGGTCATGGCGATGCCCTGAACATCCTCCTGCAAGGCCGCATTGACGATCTCCTGCACCGAGCGGTTATGGCCCAGGTGAATCACCTCCGCCCCCGTCGCCTGCAAAATCCGCCGCATGATATTGATCGACGCATCGTGACCATCGAACAGCGAGGCCGCCGTGACGAAACGCACCTTGTTCTTCGGCTTGTAGGGAGAGAGCTTCTTGGCAATGGATAAATCGGTCATGGCGGCTACCTCGGCAGAAGGGTTACTCACCCGGCAAATCAATATTGAACTTGATCCCTTGCCCGCCAACTACCGTTCGCCCTGAGCCTGTCGAAGGGCGGTACGGAGGGCGGACCTGTCGGCAAAGCTCAGGACGGGCTTCGACAGGCTCAGCCCGAACGGGGTGTTCAATATTTAATTGCCGGTTCTATAAGGAGACCCATCCTAAGCCCCTTTTTCAGCCCCGCCATTGCCGCGATTGACGCTCATCATGCAAATTCCGCCAATCTGTTAAAGTGCCCTTGTCCGCTTTTTCACCTGCCGCCGATGCCATCTGCGAACGATCCGCCATCCCCCATCCGCTCGTCAGCCACGGTTGCCATGGGTTTCGTCATGGGCATGCTGGCCGGTTTGCGCCGCCAGCAACGCGAACCGCAGGCGCTGCTTGATGAACTCGGCATCGACACTGCAAACCCCGCCAGACGCATCCCGATCGCCGATTACGCCGCCCTCTACAACCGCCTCAACCAGCAATTCGACGATGAAGCCTTCGGCCTCTTTGCCCAGCCGATGCGCGTCGGCAGTTTTGAGTTTCTCTGTCGCGGCTGCCTCAGCGCGCCGACGCTCGCCGAGGCGCTGACCCGCGCCAGCCGCTTCCTGCGCCTGACCCTGCCCGATCTCGCGGTCAGCGTGCGCCGCTCGCGCGGCCAGGCCGAACTCCGCATTACTGAAACACGCCGACTGGCGGCAGATGGCGACGACGCTGGCCGCGTCTTCGCCTTTGAATGGCTGCTACGCCTCCTGCATGGCCTTTCCTGCTGGCTGGTCGGGCGCGGCATCAGTCTCGACAGCGTCATCTTTCCTTACCGCAAACCGGCGCATTTTGCCGACTACGCGCTGATTTTCACCGCCGACTCGCGCTTTGCCCCGACGCTCCCCGGCGGCAACGGCACGCTGGTCGCCGCCTGCAAAGCCAACCTGCTCGATTTACCCATCCGCCGCGACGAAGCCGCGCTCACCCGTTTTCTCGACGGCGCGCCGGGCAAAATCACCCTGCTCTACCGCCGCGACCGCGACCTGGTCAGCCGCGTCCGCGACCTCCTGCGCGACGCATTCCCGACAACACTCAGCCTTGATGACGTAGCCAGACGCCTGCACCAATCGCCGCGCACCCTCCACCGCCGCCTCGCCGAAGAAGGCTCCAGCCTCCGCGCCATCAAAGAGGCGCTACGCCGCGACCTGGCGCTCAACCACCTGACCAAGACCGCCGCGCCCATCGCCCAGATCGCCGCCACCCTCGGCTACGCCGACACCTCCGCCTTCTACCGCGCCTGCGTCGGCTGGACAGGCATGGCTCCGGCGCACTATCGGCGACAGTGGAATGCGGGGGATAATCACGGGAAATGATTCAGAAATTTGCCATTCTCTTGCTGGCCGGGCTGCTGTCGAGCGGCATCGCACAGGCTTGTACCTGTAGCGGTACGACGAGCTTTGCCGAGCTGGCCAAACACGCTGACCTGGTGATTGAGGGCCGGGTGACGCGTGTAGCGGTTAACCTCAATGCGCTTGAAGGCGTGGTCGAACCAGGTCGTCAGGTTGTTTACTGGGGCGAGAGCGTGGCATTGGAGGTGACACACGCCTTCAAGGGCAAAGCGCCAACGCAGATTTATGTTGCTGATCCGATGATGTGTTACAAGTCGATCACGCCGGGTGAAATGCAGGAAGGCGCAAGCTACATAATCGCGCTGTTCGATGATGTGCCAAGACCGGAAAAAATCACCGCACCGATCTTCCGCATAGGGACATGCGCCGAAACTGCCTTGTGTTGGCAACAAATAGATTTGTCCGGTTTTGTAGCACATGAATTGTCCGCTTTGACCGATGTGGGGAAATAGGTGCAGGGCGTAGCCCGGAAGCCATTTCCCCACATCGGGCGGTCG
>JAITMS010000071.1 GCA_031277255.1 Azonexus sp. | reverse complement strand
CTACCGCCGCAGCTTGGCGAAAGCCGCCGCCATGGCGTTGCTGGCGGGTGGCGGGGTGTTGTGGCGGGTCTGTTGGCGCGATAGCGGCGCGGCGCGTTCGGCGTTGCGGGCGGTGCCGGGTTCGTCGGCAAGGCGCAGGGTCAGCGCGATGCGCTGGCGGGCGAGGTCGATGTCGAGCACTTTGACGGTGACGACCTGCCCGGCTTTGACGACCGCGTGCGGGTCTTTGACGAAGCTGCTGGAGAGCGCCGAGATGTGCGCGAGGCCGTCCTGATGGACGCCGATGTCGATAAAAGCGCCAAAGGCGGCGACGTTGGTGACGACGCCTTCGAGGATCATGCCGGGGCGGAGGTCTTTCATCTCCCGCACGCCGTCGGCGAAGGCGGCGGTTTTGAATTCCGGGCGCGGGTCGCGGCCCGGTTTTTCCAGTTCGCGCAGGATGTCCTGCACGGTGGGCAGGCCGAAATGGGCGTCGGTGTATTTTGCCGGGTTGATGCTTTTGAGGGCGCGGCTGTCGCCGAGAATGTCGTGGATCGGTTTTTTCAGGTCGATGATGATTTTTTCGACCAGCGGGTAGGCTTCCGGGTGCACGGAGGAAGCGTCGAGCGGATTGTCGCCGTTCTGGATGCGCAGAAAACCGGCGGCCTGCTCGAAGGTTTTGTCGCCCAGACGCGGCACTTTTTTCAGTTCGGCGCGCGATCTGAAAGCGCCGTGGGCGTCGCGGTAGCTGACGATATGGGCGGCCAGCCCGGCATTCAGCCCGGAAATGCGGGTCAGAAGCGGGATCGAGGCGGTGTTCACATCGACGCCGACGGCATTGACGCAGTCTTCGACCACGGCATCGAGCGAGCGGGCCAGGCGGGTGGGCGAGACATCGTGCTGGTACTGGCCGACGCCGATGGCTTTGGCTTCGATCTTGACCAGTTCGGCCAGCGGGTCTTGCAGGCGGCGGGCAATCGACACCGCGCCGCGCAGCGAGACATCGAGTTCGGGAAATTCTTTTGCCGCCAGTTCAGAGGCGGAATAGACCGAAGCGCCTGCTTCGGAGACGATGATGCGGGTCAGCCGGGCTTCCGGGTGGCGTTTCATCACGTCCTGCGCCAGTTTGTCGGTCTCGCGGCTGGCCGTGCCGTTGCCGATGGCGATCAGGGTCACGCCGTGTCTGGCCGCCAGCCGGGCGATGGTGGCGATGGAACCGTCCCAGTCGTTCCGCGGCTCGTGCGGGTAGATGGTGGCGGTGTCGAGCAGTTTGCCGGTGGCGTCGACGACGGCGATCTTGCAGCCGGTACGGATGCCGGGGTCGATGCCCATCGTCACATGCGGGCCAGCGGGCGCGGCGAGCAGCAAGTCCTTGAGATTTTTGCCGAAAATGCGGATGGCTTCTTCTTCGGCGCGTTCGCGCAAGGCGCCCAGGAGTTCGAGTTCGAGATGGGTGTGGATTTTGACTTTCCAGGCCCAGCGCACGGTGTCGGCCAGCCATTTGTCGGCAGGGCGGTTTTGGGCGCTGATGCCGAAGCGGGCGGCGATACGCTGTTCGCAGGGATGCGGGCCGGGCTTGCTGGCGTCTGCGTTCAATTCCGAATCGAGCGTCAGGGCAAGGCTCAAAAAACCTTCATTGCGCCCGCGCAGCAGGGCCAGGGCGCGGTGCGAGGGGATCGCGGCAAGGCTTTCGGCAAAGTCGAACCAGTCGCGGAATTTGGCGCCTGCGGCCTCTTTGCCTTCGATCACGGTGGATTTGACGAAGCCGTGTTCTTGCAGGTGGTCGCGCAGGGTTTGCAGCAGTCCGGCGTCCTCGGCGAATTTTTCCATGAGGATTTGCCGCGCCCCATCGAGCACGGCCTTGGCGTCGGCGAAACCGGCCTCAGGATTGAGATGGTTGGCGGCTTCGTCTTCCGGCGTCAATCCGGGATTTGCCAAAAGCCCCAGAGCCAGCGGCTCCAGCCCCGCTTCGCGGGCGATTTGCGCCTTGGTGCGGCGCTTCTGCTTGTATGGCAGGTACAAATCTTCCAGCCGCTGCTTGGTATCGGCGTTGTCGATCTCCCCTTTGAGTTCGGGCGTCAGTTTGCCCTGTTCCTCGATGCTCGCCACAATCGCCGCGCGGCGATCTTCGAGTTCGCGCAGGTAGCCGAGGCGCTCGGCGAGGAGACGCAACTGGCTGTCATCGAGTTCGCCGGTGGCTTCCTTGCGGTAACGGGCGATGAAGGGCACGGTTGCGCCTTCGTCGAGCAAGGCGGCGGCGGCTTCGACCTGGGCCGGGCGAACCTTGAGTTCGGCGGCAATGCGGTGGGTGATGGGAGGCAGCATGGGGCGTGGCGCAAGAAAAAACGGGGGGGCGAATGATGCGCAATCCAAAACTAAATTACAACCGCCGGGACAATGGTGTAGCATGGCTGCCATGCCCATTTCATCAAGAGGAGAAGCGTATGAAAGTTGATACTTATCTGTTCGGTTCCATTGAGGTCGCGCCGGAAAAAGTCATCACTTTTCCCAATGGTTTGGTCGCCTTTGAAAACGCCAAGCGTTACACCTTGATTCAGGAAGACGCGCAGAGCGGCGGTTTTACGCTGCAATCGCTCGATGAGCCGGGGTTGGCGCTGCAAATCGTCGATCCCTCGACCCTGGGTTTTCAGTACGAACTCCAGTTGAGCGGGGCCGAATCGGAACTGCTGCAATGGCCGACCGCCGACGATGTGGCGGTGATGCAGGTGCTGTACAAGAAGGAGGTCGATGGCAAGTCCGACATCGTGCCCAATCTGCGGGCGCCGCTGGTCATCAACCTGAAAGCGCGGCTCGGCCTGCAAAAAGTGATGGAAAATTTCCGTCCGAACGTGACGCTGTCGAATCTCGCCAGCGCCGTCTGATTGCTGGCCGTCATTGGCAAGACGCGGGGCTGCGGCCCTGCGTTGTCGTTTACAGCGGTTTTGACTCAAGTGCTACACACCCCTATACCGTTCGGGCTGAGCCTGTCGAAGCCCGGTTGAAGCCTCCATATCCTCTCTCCGTACCGTCCTTCGACAAGCTCAGGACGAACGGGAGTGTAAAGATTTGAACAGAGACGCCTTTACAGCGCCGTCAGTCCATCGCGGTAGCGGGCGGCGTTGGCGACGTAATTGGCCGCGGCGAGGCGCAGCCGGGCGGCTTCCTCATCACTCAGGAGACGCGCCACCCTGCCCGGCGCGCCGACGATCAGGGCGCGTTCAGGAAAGACCTTGCCCTCCGGGATCAGGGCATGGGCGCCGACGATGCTCTCTTTGCCGATCACCGCGCCATTGAGGATCACCGCGCCGATGCCGATCAGGCTGCCGTCGCCGATGGTGCAGCCATGCAGCATGGCCAAGTGGCCGACGGTGACATCGGCGCCGATGCGCAGCGGCACGCCGTCGTCGGTATGGAGCACCGCGCCGTCCTGAATATTGCTGTTGCCGCCGATTTCGATCGGGTCGTTGTCGCCGCGCAGGGTGACGTTCCACCAGACCGAGGCGTTGGCGCCCAGGCGGACATCGCCGATGATCGTGGCATTGGGGGCGACCCAGACAGCCGGGCCGAGTTGCGGTGTTTTGTCGCCGAGTTGGAACAGGGGCATGGCGTTTCCTCAGTATCAGTTTTCGTGGCGGGTCAGGGCGTTTCGCCGGTCAGCGTAAAATCCGCGCCGGCGCCCTGGGCGAGCAGGGCGGTCAATGACGGCAGCGTTGCCGCCAGGGTTTGTTTCAGCGTCCACGGCGGGTTGATGATGAACATGCCGCTGCCGTACAGACCCAAGCCGTCTTTGGCGGGGGCGCGGATGTGCAGGGTGGCGTGCAGCCAGTTGGCGGGGCTGAGAGCTTTGAGCCGGGCTGGCAGCTTCTGTGCTTCCGGCTTCTTCAGGAGCGGATACCACAGGGCATAAATGCCGGTTGAGAAGCGTTTGACGGCGTCTTCCAGACTCTTGACGACCTGGGCGTAGTCGTCGCGCGTCTCATAAGAAGGGTCGATCAGCGCCAGGCCGCGCCGGGGCGGCGGCGGCAACAACGCCTTCAGACCGGCGAAGCCGTCGCCAGCGGTGACCATGATTCTCCGTCCGGCGTCGGCGAAACACGCCTGCAACAACTTGACATCGCTGCTGTGCCGCTCAAAGAGGCGCAGCCGGTCGCCCGCGCGCAGCAACCGGCTGGCCAGCCAGGGCGAGCCGGGGTAGTGGCGCAACTGGCCATCCGGGTTGAGCTGGCGGACGAGATCGACATAATCGGCGGCGGCGGGCGGCAGGTCTTTGGCTTGCCACAGACGGCCAATGCCGTCGCGGTATTCGCCGAGCTTGGCCGCCTCCTTTGACTCAAGGGCGTAACGGCCCGCCCCGGCGTGGCTGTCGATGATCCAGAAGGACGCCGGTTTGTCGCCGAGATGGCGGATGATCCGAATCAGGATCAGGTGCTTGAGCACATCGGCGTGATTACCGGCGTGAAAGGCGTGGCGATAACTGAGCACTAGGGCACCGGGCAGTCAGGCCGGAGCCGCTTCGAGGGTGAAAAACTCCAGCTCGTCGTTGGCTTCCGCCACGCGCCCGATCTGCCGTTCGATGGTTTGACCAAAGATTTTCAGCGGCAGCCACTGGCCGCTGTGGATGATGCCGGGCGGGGCGATCAGGCCCGCCTGCGCGCCCCACATCGGCAGGTTGTGGAGGAAGATGGCGCGGTCGCCATTGTTTGGCAGGGCGACCACGCTGACTTGCGGCGACAGGAGTTGCAGGCCGAGTTCCAGCCGGTTGCGCCCGGCGACCACGCGGCGCACCAGACAGACGTGGGTGTGGCAGGATTCGCGTGGTTGCAGCACGACGACATGACCGACGCCGAAGGCGCAACGCTTGCCGCGGACGAAGCGGGCGAGAAAACCATCCGGGCTTTCATTGACCAGCGACCACTCGCCGCTGATGAAGGGGCGCGCATTGCCGTCTTCCGGCGTATCGAGGATGCGCCGCGAACAGGCTCCGCCATCGAGAAAAGCAATGACCTCATCCAGCCCGCCGACGAGATCGGCGCGCGGGCGAAAGCGGGTGCGGCCAAAACGGCGGGCGCTGCGGCCATCGAGCGTCAGCCGCAGGGATTGCAGCAGGGCGGGCGGGGCCGCCAGTTCCGGCTGCACGGCCGCGCCGGGCGGCTGTGTGAGATTGCGGTCGATGGCCGCCAGCACCTGCTTGCAGTCGATCAACAAGCCGCCCGCCCTGGGGTTGTCCGCCAGTTGGTGGGAGAGCGGCAGACCGGGGTGAGCCTCCTCGACGTGAACCAGAAAGCGCGGGCTGGCCGTCGCTTGCGCCAGCGCCTCGTCGCTGGCCTCGCTGACCGCGGCATAAGGCGCCAACTGGCGGGCGCAGCGGTAAACCGTGTCGAGATCGCCGCGCGGCTGGCGCTGCGGGTCAAAATAGGCGAACAGCAGAGCGCCGAGGTATTCGTGCTCAATCGGCGCCGTATCGCCATTGAGCGCCTGTCGGCCTGGATTGCAGGTCATCTGGTAGAGCGCGTGCAGTTGCTGCCAGGAACGCGCCGACGGCGGCGCGCAGGCGCGGTGGGCCAGCAACTGGCGGCGGGCGAGGAGGGCGATGACGCGCTGGGTGGCGCGGTAGAATAGCGGCGTTGTTTCGTTGCTGCTGTGGTTGCTCATGCTGTGGGCGACATCGGCGTAGCACTGGGCCAGGCGTTTGATCAGATTATCGGCCTGGAGGGCCTTGGCTCGCGCCTCCGACGACAGCGGCAAAGGGGCGGCGGTGGTTTGGCGTTCGAGTTCGCTCAGGGCAGGTTCGACTTCCTGGCGGACCGTCTCAAGTTGGCGAAAGCGTTGCAAACGGCCACGCTGCCGGGCAATCTGCGGCAGAACCTGATGACAGATATGGGTCAGGGCGTCGTCCTGTGAGTTACCTGTTATTTCCGGTAGAGCGGGCAGAGCAATGGTATTGCCCGACGGGTGGAAAGACAGAAGTTCGCGCAAACGCCGCATGGGAGCCGACATTTTGTTGATTGACTGACTGTATTAATAATATTCGATAAATTTAATACTTTTATTAACTTACATCATAATTCGTTTTGCTTTCCGTTGTCATGGGTTTTTTTGAACTGGCGATTATCGTTCTCCTCGCCGCCTTCATCGGCTTCTGGCTCGATACCCTGAAGGCCCGTGAAGCGGGCGTCCGCGCCGCGCGGCAGGCTTGCGCCGAGGAAGGGCTGCAATTTCTCGACGACAGCGTCGCTGGTCGCTTGCTCCGCCCGGCCCGCGATGACAATGGCCAGCTTCGCCTGCGCCGGATTTACTACTTTGAGTACAGCGACACCGGCGACAACCGCCGGAGCGGCAGCGTCACCTTGCTCGGCAGCGAAATCGAAGTGCTTGCCATCCGGCCCAGACTTTACGTCGTGCCGAAGACGCCGACAGGGTGACAGGTCAAACATCAGCGGCGGCGGATGGCTGGTCAGGGCGCGGCGGCGGCGGTTCGCGGCCGGAGAATATCCGGATCACCCGGCGCGTCAGCCCGGACAGAAAACGCCAGCAGCGCCGGATCAGCCAGACGCTGACGACCAGCGTCAGCAACAACGCCACGCCAAACAGCAGCGGATGCGTCAGGGCCAGCCACAGGCCGCCGGTCACCAGGCCGTCCTCGGCCAGCGACGCGCCGACATTGGAGAACGGTTCGGGCGACGTGTTGATGGCCGCGCGCGTGGTCGTTTTGGCCGTGTGCGCCGTCGCCGCCAGACCGCCGCCGATGATGGCGGCCACCGTCGCCAGCGCCGCATGGTCGGCCCCGAACACCGAAGCCGCCAGCGCCGCGCCTGCCGGGATGCGAATGACGGTATGAACGAAATCCCACAAGGAATCCAGCCCCGGCATCTTGTCGGCGAAAAATTCGATAAAGACCATGAAGCCGCTGGCCGCCATGACCGCCGGATGCGACAGAACGCTCAAACCTTCAGGCAACGGCGTCCAGCCAAAATGACCGGCCAGCCCGACGATCAGGATCACCAGATACAAACGCACGCCGCTGGCCCAGCCCAGAGCGGCGGCGAGCGCGAACAGTTGCGGCATGGTCAGGGTATCCACGGGTTTTCCTTTGCCTTTGAGCGAACGACGGCCTGATTATGCTTGAGAAAATGCCGCCGGGTTCATGTCAGGTCGCGGGCCAGCAGGTAGCCTGAAGCCGCGCCCGTACCCGCGCCGGGCCAGGTGCTGGCGCCGATGTGGAAGAGGCCGTCAATGCCGGTGCGCCATCTTGAACGGCCAAAGGCCGGGCGGAAGATGAAGAACTGGTCGAGATGATGGCTGCCGGAGAGGCTGTCGCCGCCGACCAGATTGGGGTTGTCGCGTTCGAGATCGACCGGCGACAGCACGCAGCGGCCAAGGATGTTTTGGCGCAAGCCGGGGGCGTGGCGTTCGAGAATATCGAGCACCCGTTCGGCGTAAGCCGCCTTGATCTCGTCCCAGGGCGCGGCGGCAATCTGTCCGGCGGCGTCGCCGCGCGGTATGGCGGGCAATACGCGCACCTGCACCCAGAGAATGTGTTTGCCGACCGGCGCGCGCGTCGGATCAAACGCCGTCGGCTGGCCGACGACCAGAATCGGCTCGGTCGGCAGCAATCCAGACAGCGCCTGGTTGTAGACCTGGGCCATGTGTTCCAGCGAGGGCGCCAGATGGACGTAGGCGAAGGTTTGCAATTCAGCGCCTGCCCGCCAGTTCGGCAGCGCCGCCAGAGCCAGGTGGATCATCATTGTCGCCGGGCCGGGGCGCAGCATTCGGGCGCGGGCGCTGTCGGGCGGCGCCGCCGCGCCGAGCAGAGGGCCGTAAAGGGCGCGCGGATGCACGTTGGCGATGATGGCCCGGCGCGCTTCGAGGCGCTGGCCGTCGACCGTTTCCACCGCTTGCGCCCGACCACCGCTGACGACGATGCGCCGGACGCCGACGCCTGTTTGCAGCTCGCCGCCCGCTTCGCCCAGAGCGGCGGTCAGCGAACGCACGATGACATCAGCGCCGCCTTGCCCCAGCGCCATGCCGAAACGCTGTCCGGCCATCGCTTCGAGATAGGGAAAGAGCGCGCCGCCAGCGGTATCGGGAGCAAAATCCAGATGCAGCCCCCAAGGCGCCAGCAGGCAGTGCACGGCGTCGCTTTCAAAGTGTCCGGTCAGCCAGTCGCGCGGCGAACTCAAGAGCAGGCGGAGAACATCGGCCAGCCCGGCCAGACCGAGCGCCCGGCCCATCCGCCACAGCGCCCGCGCCGCCTGCCAGGAAGGCAGCGGCGCGCCCATCAACGCGAACAGATGCGGCGCTTCTCGTTCAAAGCGGGCATTCAGCGCCTGCCAGGCTTCTGCGTCATGCGGGCTGAAGCGCCCAATGCCGGCCAGCGTCGCCGCCAGATCCTGTTCGAGGCCGAGCCAGGCGTCGCCGCCGTCGGCGGCAAAGACCGAAGCAAAAGGCCGCGCCGCCGGAACGAAGGCCAAGCCGCAGCGGGCGAGCCGTTGACCATGTTCGGCGTGAAAAGCTGAACCGGCGAACATGCTCAGGTTCATGGCGCACAGATCGTGGCGAAAGCCGGGTACGGTGACTTCCGCCGTCCTGACCGCGCCGCCGGGCGTCGCCGCCTGTTCCAGCACCAGCGTCCGCCAGCCGCGGGCGGCAAGATGCAGGGCGCACGCCAAGCCGTTATGACCGGCCCCGATGATGATGGCGTCATGGATCGGCATGGCTGCTCCCGGATCGCTGTTGGTACCGGCAGATGTTACGCACGGCAGGCGACTGGCGCTTGACTGTGAGCGCAGTCGAATTTTTCCGGCGGCTGCGTTACCGTAATGGCTTTCCGCGCAAAAAGGCGGGTTATGGAAGCACCACGCTTGATGGCAGGCAACTCGCGCTCAATCGCCAGCGCCCAGAGCGGGCCGCACCGCGATCTGGAAAAACGTCTGCGCCGTCATCTGGCCCAGCCGTTCAGAAAACCGCTTCTCGATGTCAACCGGGCGGCGGCGCAGGCGGCGCTGGCCGCCCATGCGGCGTGGAACCGGCAAGCGCCGCTGATTCTCGACGCCGGTTGCGGCGTCGGCTGGAGCACGGCGCGGCTGGCCGCGGCCTATCCCGATCATTTCGTGCTGGGCGTCGATCAGTCGCGGCACCGCCTTGAGCGCGGCAAACCCTTGCCGCTGCCGCCCAACGCGCTCCTGCTGCGCGCCGATCTGGTCGACTTCTGGCGCTTGCTGGCGGCCAACGGCGTCCGTCTCGCCCATCACTATCTGCTTTACCCGAATCCCTGGCCGAAAATCGGCCACCTTGCCCGGCGCTGGCAGGGACACGCGGTCTTTCCCGTCTGGCGCGATCTGGGCGGCGTGGTCGAGTGCCGCAGCAACTGGCGCGTCTATATCGAGGAAATGGCGCTGGCGCTCGGCTGGCTGAGCGGCCAGCCGGTGGCCGTCGAGCCGTGGCGGACGGCTGATCCGCTGACGCCGTTCGAGAAAAAATATCTCGCCTCCGGTCATTCGCTCTGGCGCTGCCGGGTCCATCTCGGATGACGATATGCCAATCCTGCGGCGCTTGCTGCGCCAGCCTGCGCGTCGATTTTCATCCGGCGGAACTCACGGGCGGCGCTTTCCCCTGGGGCGACGGCGTGCCGCCCGCCATGACCGTACCGGTAACGGCGGCCATCGTCCGCATGAGCGGCACCGACGCCACGCCGCCGCGCTGCGCCGCCTTGCGCGGCGACATCGGCGTTGCCGTCGCCTGCGCCATTTACGCCGCCCGCCCCTCGCCCTGCCGCGAATTTGCCATCGAGCACCCCGCCTGCGCCCGCGCCCGCCGCCGCCACGGCCTGCCGCCATTGGACAGCGCCGGATGAAGCCGCCGACCCCGCCGCCGGATGCGCGCGCCGCCATCTGGCAAACCTATGGTTTTTGGGCGGCCTGGGTAGCGGTCGCCTTTTTTACTGTTTATCCCGCCTGCAACGGCTTCAGCGCGCAACGCGATCCGGCGTCGTGGCGGCGCTTTTACCTGGCGGCGGAATTACATGTGCCGCTGATGCCGCAATTCATCTGGGTTTATCTGTCGATGTACGCGCTGTTTCTGTTGCCGCCTTTTTTTCTCGATGTCGCTGCCTTGCAGCGGCTGGGCAAACGTCTGATTGCCGGAACCTTGTTGAGCGGGGCGATTTTTCTCCTTTTTCCCGCCCCTATCGGCTTTATCCGCGTCTTGCCGGAAGACCCGCTGTACGCGGCGATTTTCGCCCGCATTTTCGCCCTCGATCCGCCTTTCAACACCGTGCCGTCGCTGCATGTGGTATTCAGCGCCCTGATTGTCGGGGCGCTGGCGTATAGTGCACAGTGCCGCTGGCTGCGTGGGGTCTGGTATGGCTGGCTGGCGTTGATTTGCCTATCGACGCTGCTGGTGCATCAACACCATGTGGCTGACATTGCTGCCGGATTGCTGCTGGCCCTGTTGTTGCAAAGCCGGAGCGGCGTGTTCGGCGCCATTGACGGAAAACAAGAAGGAGAATGACATGTTGAAGCGAATTTTCTGCACCGGCCTGATGGCCTTATGCCTGGCCACCACCAGCGCGGCACAGACTGACGCTGCGCCCGATCCGGCCGCCGCATTCCAGTCGCCTGCCGCGCTGGTGGAGGCGGCGGCGACTGCCGTCAGCGACGAGGCCATCCATGAGGAATTGCGCGCCCTGCTGCGCGGCTTGGAAGCAGCCGTCAATGCGCATGACTACGACAAGCTGCCCCAGTATTTCGATACAAAAATGCATGTCGTCACCATTACCCAGGAAGTGCTAACGGCTCACGAGCAGATCAAGCCTTATTTCGAGAACTGGTTCGGTCCGGGCAAATTCCTCAAGGATCTGAAAATGAGCCTGACCGCCGACGCGCTGACCGAACTCAACGCGAATCGGGATTTCGGCATCGTCTTCGGCACGGGTCTGGAAAAGTATGACCTTGCCGATGGCCGCCACTATGACTTCCCGACGCGGTGGACGGCCACTGTGGGCAAGGGCGACGATGGCCGCTGGCGCATCCTGACCCTGCACATCGGCACCAGTTTTTACGAAAACCCGCTGGTGGCCGACTTGCAGGCTGCCGTGCCGCGCTATGCCTGGGGCGGCGGCGTGGCTGGCCTGTTCGCCGGACTGATTCTGGGCTGGCTGCTGTTCAGGCGGAAGAAGGCTTGAAACAGAGCGCCAGAAAGAGAAAGTGAGACGTGCTGCCGTTCAGGCGGCGGGCGGGCTGGGTTCCTGTCCCATCGGTGGCGCGGGGCGGGTGCCGTGCCGCCACAGGCTGAAGTAGATGGCCCAGAAGGTCGGCTGCGGCCTGGCCGGATCGACCAGACGCGGCAGTTCCGTCCACGGCGCTTGCGGGTGCTGGTGATGCGCCAGATGGCAGTGATAGTTCAGGGCGAGCAGGCGCGAGAGCCTGAGCACTTTCAAGTTCCATGCGCCATTGACCACATCGCGCACGCTCCAGGCATGGTCGACGTATTGCAGGGACGACCAGTGCAGGGCGAAAGCCCAGTAGCACAGCAGCCAGCCTTGCCAGTTCAGACCCAGCAGCCAGAACAGCGCGACGTGATAAAGCAGCGCCCACAGGCATTCCAGCCAGATGCGCGATGATTGCCGCGAGGCGACGATGTCGCGCACGAAAGGCTCGAAACTCAACCAGCGGGCTGGCCCCTCGATGAAGCGCCGCGACCGGAACAACCAGGGCAGGCACAGGTAAATCAGCGCGTTGAGCGGAATGAAAAACCAGTACAGGCCAAGCAGATTGCCGCCGTACAGAATCAGATCGCGGCCGCGTTTGCTCTGGCCGGGCAGGTAGTAATCGAACAGTTCGCGGTCGGTGCGGTTGCGCCGGTGGTGACCGGCGTGGGCGATGCGCTGCACCGTGAAGGAAGTGGGCAGCGTCGGCGCGCACAGCGTGCCGAAAATTTCATTGATCCGCCGGTTTGCTGAAAACACGCCATGCACGGCCTCGTGCATCAGGCTGAAGGCGGTATTGTTGATGAGGGCAAACAGCCAGGCGGCGAGCAGCATCCAGCCGAGCGGCAAGTGTGAGGCCATCCACAGCAGCCCCCAGGTGGCGGGCAGCGTCAGGCAGAAAATCAGGATGTTGAGGCGGGTCGGAATGTTTTGCGCGGATGTGTTCATGGTATTGCCGATGATGTGCCGGTTATTTCAGCCCGAAGCGCATGCCGTGCTTCTGGTGCACCTCGCTTCGGAACAGCATGGCGTAGCGCCAGTACATGACCATGCGCCACAGGGTGCGCATATTGGTTTGCAGATCGGAAAAGCGGTAGAGCAGCGAGGGCAGGCTATTGAAGCGCGAACGCGCCTCATGGCAGGCGGCGGTGAGTTCGTCGGCGCTCATGCCGATGGGCGCGAAGGCGGCGTGGTTGAAGCGGTATTCGGGATGCAGCCACCATTGGCCGCCGTACAGCAAACGGTTTTCCTGTTCCAGTTTGCGATAGAGCGGTGTGTTCGGATAGGGCATGAGAATGTTGAAGGCGGCGAAGGTGAAGCGTTGCCGACGGGCGAAGCGTTCGGTGGCGCGGATGGATTCGCGCGTGTCGTGGTCGTAGCCGAGCGTGAAGGCGGCCCAGGTCTGCATCCCGTGCTGGCGCAGCATTTCAATTTCGCGCCGGTAATCGGTGAAACCGGGAATGTTGGGCGATTTTTTCGCGTCCTGCAGGCTGGCGGCGGTGATGGATTCAAAGCCGATGACATTGCCCAGGCAGCCGCTATCGGCCATCAGGCGCATCAGTTCGGCATCGCGGGCGGAATCCAGACTGGCCTGGCTGACCCAGTGAATGCCCAGCGGCATCAGCTCGCGGCACAGCACCTTCAGTTCCGCCTGCGCCGAGGCGATGTTGTCATCGACGAAGAAAATGAAGCGCAATTTCTGCTCGACAATTTCGCGCACCACTTCGTCAATGCGGCGCAGATAATGCTTGCGCCCGAAATACTCGCTCACCGCGCAGAAATGGCAGGCGAAGCGGCAGCCGCGCGAAAACTGCATCAGGCGCACCGGCAGATAGCCCTTGCCCTGAAAGATGTCGCGCCGCGGCAGCGCGTTCGGCAGTTGCGCTACGCCGACAGGCGCTTGGTAGCGCGGGCGCAGGCGGCGCTTGCGGGCATCCGCGATCACTTGCGCCCACAGGGTTTCCGCGTCGCCGATGAAAATGCTGTCGGCGTGCGCGGCGGCTTCTTCGGGGATGAGGGTGACGTGGATGCCGCCGAGAATCACCGGCACGCCCCGCGCCCGGTATTCATCGGCGATTTCGTAGGCGCGGCGGGCGGTGTAGGTTTCGACGGTGATGGCGACCAGATCGGTCGCTTCGTCGAAGGGCACGCTTTCCATGCGGTCGTCGTGCAGCGTGATGTCCACGTCGGGCGGCGTCAGCCCCGCCAGCACGCCCAGCATCAGCGGCTCCATGCGCCCGTGGTCGATGTACAGGCTGTGCTCGCGGCGGCCAATGTTGGGTTTGATGAGGGTCAGCTTCATGGATGGATTATGACCTGTCGCCCAGCGCCCGGTTCTGCTTGCGCATCACTTCCTGCCGCGAGATGTGGTTGGCCAGCGCCACCACGGCGGTCTGAAAAGCGTCGAGTTGCAGCGCGGGCCGGGCGATACGGGTGGCGACGTGCCGCCAGGCGTAGAACGTGCGTTTGGCGGTGAAGCATTCCTCGGCCAGTTGCTCGGCGCTCATGCGGCGCGGCGTGAAGATGGGCGCGCCGTAGCGATAACCGGGGTCGATCCACCATTCTCGCCAGAGCAGGCGGCCTTCGTCGCGCAGGCGGGCGTAGAGCGGCGAATCAGGCGTTGGCGTGAGCGGATTGAGATTGACGATGTCCAGCCGCGCTTCCAGCGCGAAGTCGAGGCTGCGCCGGATGCTGTCAACGGTGTCGTGGTCGTAGCCAAAAACAAAAGTACCGTACAAAGCGATGCCGCGGGCGTGAAATTTTTTGACGACATCGAGATAACGGCCCGCCACCTTGTTCCACGGCTTGCCCATTTGTTTGAGATTGGTCGCTTCCAGCGACTCGAAGCCGATGATCGCTATCCGGCAGCCCGCTGCCCGCAACTGGTCGAGCAGGGCGTCGTCGCGCGCCGCGTCAATACTGATCTGGCAGGCCCAGCGCAGTTGCAAGGGCTTGATGGCATTCAACAGCGCGTCGATCTGCGGGCGCGTCGAAAACAGGTTGTCATCGACGAAGAACACCAGCTTGCGCCGCTCAAGCTGCGCCAGTTCGTCCAACAACGAAGCCAGCGGGCGAACACGCACGCCATCCGGGTAGAAGGCGCGGATGGAACAGAAGTCGCAGGCAAAACGGCAGCCGCGTCCGAACTGCGCCAGTTGGATCGGGACGTAGGGCTTGCCGGCGAACAGGCGGCGGTCGAGCCGCACATCATCGAGCGGACGCCGCGTGTCGCCGTGATAAAAGCGTTGCAGGCGGCCCCGGCGGAAGTCATCGAGCAAGCTCTCCCAAGCGCCTTCGGCATCGCCGACGACAACCGCGTCGGCATGGCGCGCCGCTTCGTCAGGCAGGGCGCTGGGATGATAGCCGCCAAGCACGACAGTCACGCCTCGCTCCCGGTAGGCGTCGGCGATGGCGTAAGCGCGGCGGGCGGTGAAGGTTTCGACGGTGATGGCGGCCAGATCAGGACAATCGTCGGCGGGCAGGGCTGCGAGCCGTTCGTCGAACAGGCGTACCTCGACATCGGCGGGCGTCCGCGCTGCCAGAATCGCCAGCGCCAGGGGCGTGAAGGCGTCCGACGAACGCCAGTCGCCCATATTGGGGCGGATCAGGCTGAGGGTGCGCAAGGCCCTCACAGCAGCGCCACTTCGGGCTGCACGGGGCGGCCATCCAGAACCGGCTCATCCTGATTCGGCCAGGTCACGGTTTCAATGCAGGTGCGGTAATGCAGGGGGCGGAAGCGGCGCTGCGCGAGGCGCAACAGAGGGTGTCGCGCCGACAAGCCCAGTACCGCCGAGCTTGCCCGCATTGGCGCAACATGGGCCAGCAGTTCTTCCAGACAGCGCAGCATCAACGGGGCGTCATCAGCGAAAGCGGCGAAGGCGATGAATACATGTTCCATGCGTTCGCCAACCAGAGGCAGCGGCACGCGCCGCGCCATTCGCGCCCACAGGTTGTAGCCAGGGCGCAGCCAGCGCAACACGCCGTGGTAGCCGCGCGCCACTGTCTGTTTGCAGTGACGCTGATCCCACAGCGCGGCGCAGAAGCGCGGTTCGCCGTCTTGTTCATGCAGCCAGAAATTTTCCAGCGCCAGCCCGTGCGCGGGCGTCAGGCCGCGCAGCCACGCTTCATCCAGACAGGGCGCAAACTGCCAGCCTTGGGCATGGCGGCGGTGCAACTCGCAGATTGCCGGAACATCCTCGCGCCGCGCTTGCCGCAGCAAGCCGTGGCTGCGGCCCCGACGCGCGGGCAAGAGCAGCGTCACCATCTCGCCTTGCGAAACGTAACGCGGCAGGCTGCCCAGACCGGCTTCGAGCAGACGCCGCGCTTGCTGGTTATCGCTGGCGACGCTGGTGAAACAGCAGGCCGCTTCATTCCAGCGCGGCGCCAGACGCGGAATGGAGGCATAACCATCGCGCAGCCAGCGCAGACGGCGACGGTAAGCGGTATTGACGCGCAGGCCGTGCAGATAGGCGCAGCGTTGCGGCAAGCCGTTGAGATAGCTATCCCACATCGCGCAGCCATACATACCCACGGGATCACCGTCGGCGGTTTCGGCGATGACGCTGGTGTCCTCGCCGAACAGCCGCCCCGCCGCGAAATAATCCGGTTCGCGTTCCAGCGCCAGCGTAATCGGCCCATCCATCGGGTTGTCGCGCAGCATGGCGGCCAGCGCCGGGCCATCGGCGGCGGTGGCGACGCGGTAGCGGCCTGCGGCGGGCGTCGTCGTCGCAACAGCCGCCGCTGCGCTCATCGCGCCGCCTCCAGCAATTCGCCCGGCCAGGTTTCGTCGCCCAGCGGGTAACCGTCCCGGCCGGTGATGTCGGTGCGGTGCATGAGGTTGATGGGCCAGTAGTTGCGCCATTTGAAGCCGTTGAAGGCGGCGCCGAAATTTGCCGCGCGATCCAGCCCGCGGCTGAGGATGCTCGGCCAACTGTAAAAACGCCGCCGGGCGGCGATGCAATGTTCGGTGATTTGCCCAGGCGTCAGGCTGGCCGGGGTGAAGGGGACTTCGTTGTAGCGATAGGCGGGATCGAGCCACCAGGCGTCATAGCGCAGCCGCCCTTGACCGGCGAGGCGCTGGTAGAGCGGCGTGCCGGGGAAGGGCACGAGGTGGTTGAAGGCGGCGATGTAGAGGCGCTGCTCGATGGCGAAATCGGCGGCTTCGGCGAAGGCTTCAAGGCTGTCGTGGTCGTAGCCGAAAACGAAGGTGCCGAAGACGCCGATGCCGTGACGGCGCAGATTGGCGAGCGCCGCGGCGTAACCGCCGCGCATGGTGGTTTCTGCCGCCCCGCGCATGGTGTTGAAATCTTTGTTCATCGCCGCGAGGTTGGCTTTGTTCAGGCTCTCGAAGCCGATCAGCACGGCGAGACAACCGGCGGCGGCGAGTTCGGCGACGAAACCTTCGTCGTGGGCGGCGTTGATGCTCATCTGCGTGATCCAGCGCACCTTGAGCCTTGCGAGCGGCGGCAGCAGTTCGCGCATCAGCGCCATGTCGCCCGCGAAATTGTCGTCGACGAAGAAAAAGAGCCTGGCGCCGTCCTTGAGTGTGGCGATTTCGTGGAGGATGTCCGGCAGCGGGCGGGTGCGGTAGCTGCGCTCGAAAAAGGTCTGAATGGCGCAGAAGTCGCAGGGAAAGCGGCAGCCGCGTCCGGTTTCGATGAGACGGATGGGCAGGTAGCGTTTGTTGCCGAAGATGCGCCGGTCGACGCGAATGGCGGCCAGTTCGGGGCGGCTCTCGGCGCGGTAACGCTTTTGCAGCGTGCCGTGGCGGAGATCGTCGATGACCTGCGGCCAGATCTGTTCGGCTTCGCCGGTGACGACGGCTTCGGCGTAGCGTTCGGCTTCTTCCGGGCAGAGCGTGGCGTGAAAGCCGCCGACGATGACCGGCACGCCGCGCCGCCGGTATTCGCTGGCGATCTGGTAGGCGCGGCGGGCGGTGTAGGTTTCCAGAGAAATCGCCACGGCGTCGGTCGGTTCGTCGTAGGGAATCGGCTCCATGCGGTCGTCGTAAAAGCGGATGTCTACGCCGGGCGGCGTCAATCCGGCGATGGCGGCAGCGGGCAAGGCTTCCATCTGCCAGGCGCGGATGTAGTTCTGACCGCGCCGGTGGCCGATGGCAGGGTGGATGATGGTCAGCCGCATACGCTGCGATGCTCAGGCAGTATGGCCAATGACCTGGCCGCCTGCCAGGGCAGCGACCAGCGGCTATCGAGCGGCCAGTCGCAGGTGTAGAAGCGGTGCAGGTGGCGGGCGTAGAAGCGGTAACCGAGGTTGGCCCCCAGCCCCAGCGCGTTGAGGCTGCCCGCCCGCCACAGCCGCTGGCCGATGGCGCGCCAGCGATAGACCTCCTTCCAGGCGCGTTCGTGACCATCGGCCAGTTGGCGCGCGCTCATGTTGCTCGGCTGAAAGACGACGTGCTGGGCGTCGTACAGTTCCCAATCGCGGGTCAGAATGCGCCCTTCGCGCTCCAGGCGGTGAAACAGCGGCGTGCCGGGGAAGGGGGTGAGCACCGCGAAACGCGGCAGGTCGACCGCCGCGTCGATGGCAAATTGCACCGTGGCGTCGAAGACATCCGGCGTGTCGTGATCGAGGCCAAAGACAAAGCAGCCCTGCACGGCGATGCCGAGCCGGTGCAGGTCGGCGATCAGCGCCCGGTAGTCGATGCTGGAATTGAAACGCTTGTTGGCGTCGCGCAGGCTGCTCGGCGTGACCGTCTCCAGCCCCAGCAGCAGGCCCTTGCAGCCGCTTTTCGCCATCAGTTCCAGCAAATCGCGGTCGTGGCCGATGAGCACGGTCGACAGGCCGAACCACTGCACCTTCAGTTCGCTCAGACGGGTGAACAACTCACGGGCGTAAGCCTTGTCGGCGACGAGGTTGAGGTCGACGAAAAGGATGCGCCGCTGGCCGGTTCTGGCGATGAACTGGCGGATGTCGGCCATCACCCAGTCAAGCGGCTTCTGATACTGCTTGCGTCCCCAGGCTGCCGGGGCGACGCAGAATTCGCAGTCGTGCGGGCAGGAGCGTGTGGCTTCAAAAACCGCTTGGGTCAGGAAATCACGTTTGTCGAACAGGTCGCGGCGAGCAAAGGGCATGTCGGTTTTGTCGGCCAGCGAAAAATCCTCGCTCTGGCGGTAAATTTTTTCCAGACGACCGGCGGCGAAGTCGCGCAGCAACTGCGGCCAGGCGTCTTCGGCGTAACCGACGCAAATGGTGTCGGCGTGTTCGCTGGCTTCCTCCGGCAGCAGCGTGACGTGCGGGCCGCCCAGGGCCACGGTGACGCCGCGCTGGCGCAGCGCGTCGGCCAGCGCGTAGGCGCGTCTGGCCGTGCCGGTGATGACGGTGATGCCGACCAGATCGGCATCGAGGTTGTCGGGCATATCGGCGATGCCTTCGTCGATCAGTTGCAGTTCGGGCTTGAGTTCGGCTGGAATCAGCGCCGCCAGCGTGGTCAGGGTCAGCGGCTGGTAGCGCAGCGATTTTTTGAAGACGCCGCCGCTGCGGCGATAAAGCGGCCCTTTGGGCGAGATGAGGGCGATTTTCATCGGGTGGCATCCTCGAAAAATGTGGCGAACCAATCGGTTTCGGGCCGCAGCGCGACCGGCTTGATGTCGCCCAGCCGCATACCCTGTTGCGTCATGCGCCGCACATAGGCTGCCAGCGGGCGGCGCGCGGGCATCGCGCGCAGCGCCCGCAACTGGCCCAATTCGCGGGCGTAACGGTAGTGCGGATTATGCAGCAGACGCTGCTCGATGGCTGCGGTATCGGGCGGCGGCGCGGCGGCATCGGTAATCAGCAGGTAATGCGGGAGCGGAGCGGGCTGCGCAATCAACATGCAAAAACCGCTGTCATGAGGCAGACAACTGGCGACGAAAGCCTCGCACAGTTTTTCGCCGACCAGATCGGAACACAAGCCAGCGCGGCCAAGAAAATCCAGCACCGGCCAGCCTTCTGCCCAGCCACGGCAGCGCACGCGGTCGCCCAGACGGTAACGGTAGAGGCCGCCCGCCGTGGTCAGCAGCACGTCGTAATCGGCGCCTTCATCCAGTTCATGCGCGAGGCGGATCGCGCCATCGTCGCCGATGAACTCGAAAAAACCGCTCTTTGCCGCCAGCACCGGCGCATCATCGGCATCCGGCACGGTTACGATGCCTTCGGTGGCGAGCAGGCCCTTGGGCTGAAAATCCGCCTGCGGCAGCCGCCGCCGCAATTCATCGTGCCAGACGCGTGACGCGCCATCGGCCCAGCAACTCACTAGGCGCAAATGCGGCCACAGCCTGCGGCCATCGCGCTCCGCCAGATAGCCTTCGAGACGGCCCAGCGCCGCCGTTTCACCGGCCAGTTCCGCCGCCAGCGCAGCGGCATGGCCGGGCAGGGCGTCGAGCAAGGCGAGCAGAAAAGTCGGACTCCAGATCGAAATCAACTCCAGGCGGCGGCAGCGCAGCAGCGCCAGCCAGGTTTGCCGCTGCCATTCAGCCAGATCGCCAAGGCCGCCAACCGCCGCCGGAACCGCCGACAGGGCGGCGAACGCCGACAGCAGATCCGGCCCCAGATAGGCGGCGTCAGGCAGCCCGACCGGCACGCCGCCGGGCGTCTGCTCCATCTGCCGCAGCGCCGGACTGATCGCCCAATACGCCTGCTCGGTAAAGCAATAACGCCGCGCCAGCGTCGCCAGCCAGGCCCGCAGGGGACGGGAAAAATCAGCCAGGCTCGCCGCCGAATACGGCAACAACCTGGCCGCGCCGCTACTGCCGGAAGTCCGCTCGAAAGCCAGCGGCAAACCACAAAACAAGACATCGGCCTCGCCCTCTGCCATGCGCTCGATCAGCGGCGCGAAATCGCGGTAATCAGCGACCGGCACGCGCTGGCGGAAATCCTTGACGCTCTGGATGCGCTCGAAAGCATGAGCGCGGCCAAAGGCGCAGGCGGCATTGCGCCGCACGCAAGCGAGCAGCCAGCGTGCCTGAACCGCGCGTAAATCGGGCCGCTGTGCCGGGATTCGCGCGCCTGCGGTCAATCGCCGCCAATCGCCATTCATGCGTCGCGCTCGTTTAAAAAGACGCGGCGGGCGAAGGCGCTCATATTGTCCTCGCGCAAGGGGCACAGGCAGACCAGTTCATCGCCGCGCCGATAGCCGGGATTGCGCTCAAGAAAATAGGCGACGGCGGGTTTTGCCAACTCACGCGCCGTTGGCTGGGCGATTTCCGGTTTCAGGTGGCCGTGTGAATGTTCAAAGCGGATCAGGCCGCTGGCGGCGTCGAAAGCCGCGCCAAACCGCGCCGCCGCCAGCGCCCCGGCCAGCGCCCGCAATTCAGGATCGGGCGGCTGCTGCCAATGCGGGAAAAAAGTCCGGCCAACCAAGGGCAAAAAGCGATAAGTCCGATGCCCTTTGACGATCAGAAACCAATAGAGCGGCAGCATTGCCGCCTCGCGGTACAAGCGTCCCATTCGCGCCGTCCACGCATAACTGAAAGTCTGCTGCCCCCAATGCGCCGGTTCGATGATGGTATCGCCCGAAAACACCACGCGCCGCCGCAATCCCCGCCAGTCAAAGTCATAGGGGACAAAGGTGGTAAAGCCGACGACAAGGCCCGCGTGGTACAGCAGCAAGACCTCTGATTTGTCATCCAGATCGCCGAAAAATCGCGTCTCGTCGCTGCCGTCGTAATAGCGCAGGTACAACCGGGCCAAATGGCGGCGCTCCTCTGGCGTGAGAGAGGTGACGGCGCGGCAGGCGCATTGGTAAGGCTGGTGCGCAGGTGCGGCAGCGCCTTGCCTTGCTCTATCCATGTTTTGTCAGATGCCCGATAAGCCGCGCGACAGGAGAAGAAGACTAAGGTATCAGGCTCCTGTCCGTTTTTCCAGTTCTTCAATGCCGCCAGAAACGTATTGCCCACCCTGACCGCTCCGCGCCGAAAAACATCCGTGTCACAAGCATTGACAGCGTACCGCCGGTTCACAGCAGCGTTGTAAAAGATATAATATACAAGACCTGAGCGGGAGGTTTTTTTGCCGCTGCCGCGCTGAACGGATTTTTCCGGCGGCTGTCGTAGGATTTACCCGCTGTGCCGCTGTGCCACTTTCCCCGCCCCAACTTACGAAAGGAAATCGCCGTGCTTGAAGCCTATCGCGCCCATGTCGCCGAGCGTGCCGCTCTCGGTATCCCGCCGCTGCCTCTGTCCAGGCAGCAGACCGTCGAACTGGTGGCGCTCTTGAAAAATCCGCCGCGTGGCGAAGAAGCCACACTGGTCGAGCTGATGACCCAGCGCGTGCCAGCGGGCGTCGATGACGCCGCCAAGGTCAAGGCCGAGTTTCTCGCCAAAGTCGCCAAGGGTGAGGAAAGCTGCGCGTTGATTTCGCGCGAAAAGGCGACCGAATTGCTCGGTACCATGTTGGGCGGCTACAACGTCAAGCCCTTGATCGATCTGCTCGGCTGTAGCGTTTGCGGCGCGGTGGCTGCCGCTGCCCTGAAGAAGACCCTGCTCGTTTTCGATTATTTCCACGATGTCGCCGAACTGGCCAAAAAGGGCAACGCCCATGCCAAGGCGGTGATGCAAAGCTGGGCCGATGGCGAGTGGTTCACTTCGCGCCCGGAAGTCCCGGCGAGGCAAAAGCTGACGGTGTTCAAAGTCACCGGCGAAACCAATACCGATGACCTGTCGCCAGCGCCGGATGCCTGGTCGCGCCCGGATATTCCGCTGCACGCGCTGGCCATGCTGAAGAACCCGCGGCCAGGCATCGAGGCCGACGAGCCGGGCGTTCGCGGCCCGCTCAAGCAACTGGCGAAACTGGCGGAGAAGGGCAACCAGATCGCTTATGTCGGCGATGTGGTCGGCACCGGCTCCTCGCGCAAATCGGCGACCAACTCGGTGCTGTGGTTTACCGGCGAGGACATCCCTTTCGTGCCGAACAAGCGTTTTGGCGGCGTCTGCCTGGGTTCCAAGATCGCGCCGATTTTCTTCAACACGATGGAAGACGCGGGCGCGCTGCCGATCGAGATCGACGCCGGGCAGATGGATATGGGCGACGAGATTGAACTGAAGGTCGATGGCGCCAGCGGCAAGGTCAGCGCCAGCAAGAACGGCGCGCTGATTGCCGAGGCGCAACTGAAAACCCTGGTCATCCTCGACGAAGTGCGGGCGGGCGGGCGTATTCCGCTCATCATCGGTCGCGGCCTGACGGCCAAGGCGCGCGAGGCGCTGGGGCTGCCGGCGTCCACACTGTTCCGCCTGCCGCAGCAGCCCGCCGATCCGGGCACGGGCTACTCGCTGGCGCAGAAGATGGTCGGCCGCGCCTGCGGTCTGCCTGAAGGCAAGGGCATCCTGCCCGGCACTTATTGCGAGCCGAAGATGACCACCGTCGGCTCACAAGACACGACCGGCCCGATGACCCGCGACGAATTGAAAGACCTCGCCTGCCTCGGTTTCTCGGCCGATCTGGTGATGCAGTCCTTCTGCCATACCGCCGCCTACCCGAAGCTGGTCGACGTCAGGATGCACCGTGAACTGCCCGCCTTCATCTCGACGCGCGGCGGCGTCGCGCTGCGTCCCGGCGACGGCATCATCCATTCCTGGCTGAACCGCCTCCTGCTGCCGGATACCGTCGGCACCGGCGGCGACTCGCACACCCGCTTCCCGATCGGCATTTCCTTCCCGGCGGGTTCCGGTCTGGTCGCCTTTGCCGCCGCCACCGGCGTCATGCCGCTCGACATGCCGGAATCGGTGCTGGTCCGCTTCAAAGGTTCGCTGGCCGACGCCGCCCGGCGCGGCATCACCCTGCGCGACCTGGTCAACGCCATTCCGCTGTGGGCCATCAAGCAAGGTCTTTTGACCGTTGAGAAAAAGGGCAAGAAAAACATCTTCTCCGGGCGCATTCTCGAAATCGAGGGCTTGCCCGATCTCAAGATCGAGCAGGCTTTCGAACTGTCCGACGCCGCCGCCGAGCGTTCCGCCGCCGCCTGCGCGGTGGCGCTCAACAAGGAACCCATCGTCGAATACCTGCGCTCCAACATCACGCTGATGAAGTGGATGATCGCCGAAGGCTACCAGGACGCCCGCACCTTGAAGCGCCGCATCCAGGCGATGGAAGACTGGATCGCCAACGGCGTTCTGCTCAAAGCCGACGCCAGCGCCCAATACGCGGCGGTGATCGAGATCGACATCGGCGAAGTCAGCGAACCGATTCTCGCCTGCCCGAACGACCCGGATGATGTCAAGCCGCTGTCCGCGGTGCAGGGCGACAAGATCGACGAAGTCTTCATCGGCTCCTGCATGACCAACATCGGCCACTTCCGCGCCGCTGGCAAGGTGCTCGACGGCAAATCGGACATCCCGACCCGCCTCTGGATCGCCCCGCCGACCAAGATGGACGCCCTGATCCTGACCGAAGAAGGCTATTACAGCGTCCTCGGCAAGGCGGGGGCGCGCATGGAAATGCCCGGCTGCTCGCTGTGCATGGGCAACCAGGCGCAGATCAGGAAGGGTTCGACCGCCGTTTCGACCTCGACACGCAATTTCCCCAACCGCTTGGGCATCGACACCCGCGTGTACCTGGCCTCCGCCGAACTCTCCGCCGTCGCCGCCCTGCTTGGCCGCTTGCCGACCGTCGCCGAATACCAGGCAGAGGTGCAGGCCGTCAACGCCAAGGCCGCCGATGTCTATCGCTACATGAACTTCGACCAGATTCCAGAGTTCGTCGAAGTGGCGGCAACGGTTGAAATTTAGTCGCGGCGGCTTGTTCGCCACACAAAAAAACGCCGGGCGACCGGCGTTTTTTATGGATTATCCGGCGCTCAGATTTTCCAGTCCCGCCTGACGATAAAAGTCGTCAAGATCGGCGAGATCGTCAAAGACGCCCGCCGCGCCGGTGAAATCCTGGTGGCGGGTGTAGTCGTTGCGGGTGATCCAGGTGCGGATGTTGGCGGCCAGGCTGGCGGCGAGGCCGTTGCTGGAATCTTCCAGAGCGATGCAGTCGTTGGCGGCAAGGCCGAGGTCGTTGAGCACCCAGTGGTAGATATCCGGGGCGGGTTTTTTGTCCGGCACGATGTCGCCGCAGCCGATGCTGGCGAAGCGGCTGCGCCAGTCTTGGCCGAGCGTCGTGCCGAGCAGGGTGGCGACATTTTCCGGCGTGGTGGTGGTGGCGATGGCGAGCCGGATTCCGGCGGCGCCCGCCGCCTCGATCAGTTGGCGGATGCCGGGCCGCAGCGGCACGCCGCCGCCTTGCAGCAGGGCGTTGTAGTGGCCGGTTTTGGTCTGGTGCAGATGTCTGACGAAGGCGTCGTAGTCGGCGCGCCGGGCGAGGGCCGGGCAATGAGTCTGGACGTAATGGCGGATGCGCTCCTTGCCGCCGGTGACGCTCAAGAGTTGGTCGTAGCGCGCGACATCCCAGCGCCAGTCGAGGCCGTTTTCGGCAAAAGCCTGATTGAACGCGATGCGGTGCGCCTCCTCGGTGTCGGCCAGCGTGCCGTCCACGTCAAAGATAATGGCTTTGATGCTCAAGGCGCTCAGGTTTCCGGTTACCGGGGCGTCGGCGACTGGTGGGCGAGCAGGGCGACCAGTTCGCGGTCGGTGTTCATGATGTGATTGGTCAGCCAGTTTTTCAGGAAATCAGCGAGCGGCCCGACTTCCAGTTTTTCGCCCGCCGCCGCGCTTTCCTGCAAAGCCTTGACGCGATCCGTGAAGTTGCGGTGCGCCTGACAGTGGGCGGCAGCGTGTGTGTTGCCAGCCGGTAGTCCGGGCATCAGCATTTCTTCCGTGCCGAAGTGGAACAGCACATAACTGCTCAGGCGCGGCAGAACGTCGTCGAGCGCCTCGAATTCACGACCTGCTTCAAGGGCGTCGGTCAGTTCGTTGATGAGAACGACAAGCTCCTGATGTTGCAAGTCGATCTGGCGGTGTCCGGTTTCGAGAGCGGCGCTCCAGATAATAGCCATGATTTTTCTCTGGTTTTACTGAATTAACCCGTTTATTTTGCCATACTGCCGCGATGTTTCAGTTGCCGGATAGCAAATTGCCCGTGTTTGACCTCGGATAAAATACGTCTCTATGATGCGGTATAATGCTTTTCTTTGTTCGTCATGGTCTGCTCAAGCATGATCGAGACAGATGCCGGGAAAGCGCGAGCGGGGCGGTGGGATGACGCCGGGCAAAGCGTCTGGCGCTGGCTCAGCGTGGGTTTTTTCGTCACCCTGTTGGTGTTTGTCGGCAACAACCTGCTCCACGATTATGACCGCTTGGCGCAGGCTGCGGCAGCACGCCACTGGGCCGAAACCACTGCCGACATCAGTCAGACCATCGACCAACTGCAACGCGAGCGGAGTTTGACCGTCGCTTACCTTTCCGGGAGCGGCAATCGTTTTGCTTCTATCCAGGCTTTTGAGCGCCAACTGGACGAAACCGACGCGGCTCTGGCGCGCCTCAGCGGGATTCTCGGCGCGGCTCAGCGCCCGGTTGCCGGAGCCAATTTTGCCGAGTTGCGCGAGTTGCGATCCGCAGCGGAAGAACGGCGCATGACGCACGATGTCGCCAGCCAGCGTTATACCGTCTCGATTGAGCAATTGCTGACGCTGCTCCTGAGCCGCCTTGACGCCAGCGACCGGATGGCGATCCCGCAACTGATGCTGGCTTCCTTCCTGCGCGCCAAGGAGGCGGCTGGCCAGGAGCAGGCGTTGGTGACGGTCATGCTCGCATCGGGGGATTTCGGCCCTTCCCGGATCGCCGCCCACAACTGGCTGCGGGCGATTGAAGCGGCCCGCCTCGTCCAGTTCCGCCTTTTGGCCGCCGACGACCTGCGCGATTTGCCGCAAGCCTTTGAGCGCGGCCCTCTGGCTCAGGAACTGGGGACAATTCGCCAGAGCATCGCCGCCATCGGTCAAAGCGCCGCCCCGCCGAAAATACCGGCGGTCAGCGCCGAGCATTGGTTTACCCTGGCTGCGCAGCGGCTCGACATGATGCAGGCGGTTGAGGCAAAACTACTCGCCGCCATCGCCGACCAAAGCGCCGAACTGCAAGACAAAGCCTGGCGCGCGCTGGTTTTCAACGCCATTTTGGCCTTGGCCGCCATCGTCTTGATTACCTTCTTGATCTACCGGATGCTGCGCTACCGGAAAACCGCCGAAACCCGTCTGCGTCTTTCCAGCGTGCTGTTCGACAGCAGCGTCGAAACCGTCATCATTACCGATGCGGCGCTGCGTATTACCGATGTCAATCCGGCCTTCTGCCGCATCAGCGGTTATGCGCGCGAGGAGCTGATCGGTCGCCATGTCCGCCGTCTCAGATCGAATCGTCAGGATCTGGCCTCCTACGTCGCCATCTGGCGGCAATTGGCGCACGATGGCCGCTGGCAGGGCGAAATCTGGAATCGTCGCCGCGACGGCGGCGCTTATCCGTCGCTGCTGTCCATCGTTGCCGTGCGCCATGAGCTGTCGGGCGTGGTCAGCAGCTACGTCGGCATGAGTATTGATCTCAGCCAGCACAAGCAAACCGAGGAACTGCTCGAACGCCTGCGCACCTTTGACGGCTTGACCGGGCTGCTGTCGCGCGATGCCTGGCGGGCCACGGTCGAACGCTCGGTCGTCCAGGCCCGGAGCGGCCAGCAGCGTTTCGCTGTGCTGCGGATGGGCGTCGACCGCTTCAAGCTCATCAACGATTCCCTGAACCACAGCGTCGGCGACGAAGTGCTGGCCATCTGCGCCAAGCGGATTCGCAGTTGCGTCCGTTATCACGACATCGTGGCGCGCACCGGCGGCGACCTGTTTTCGGTCCTGCTCGATGACATCGCTTCGACCCAGGGCGTTGTCGCCGTCTGCGAAAAACTGCTGGCGGCCTTCTACCCGCCGATGACGGTCGACGAGCATCAACTGCACATCTCGGTCAGTATCGGCGTCGCCATCTTTCCCGATGACGGGGAAGATCTGGCCATGCTCGAACGTAACGCCGAGTCGGCCATGTTCCATGCCAAGGAGGAAGGGCGCGCCACCTATCGCTTCTATTCGACCGAGATCAACGTCGGCGGCGTCCGCCTGCTGGCGCTCGAAGGCCTGTTGCGGCAGGCGCTGGCCAATGGCGAATTCGGCCTCGAATACCAGCCGCAGGTCGACGCCCTGAGCAACCGGCTGGTCGGCGTCGAGGCCCTGTTGCGCTGGCGCAGCCCGCAACTGGGCAGCGTTTCGCCGGTGCAGTTCATTCCGGTTGCCGAAGAAACCGGCGTCATCATTCCGATCGGCGAATGGGTCCTGCGTGAAGCCTGCCGCCAGATGCGCGCCTGGGTGGATGAATTTGGCTGCGAGATGACGGTGGCGGTCAATCTCTCCGGTCGCCAGTTCCGCCAGAACGATCTGTTGCAGGTCGTCAGTTCGGCCTTGACTGACAGCGGCCTGCCGCCCCGGCTGCTCGAACTGGAGATTACCGAAGGCATGTTGGTCGCCAATCCCGGCGGCGCCGTCGAGGTCTTGCGCGGCCTGCGCGAACTCGGCGTGCGCTTGGCCATCGACGATTTCGGGACCGGCTATTCCTCGCTCGCCTACCTCAAGACCTTCCCGCTCGACCGGCTCAAGATTGACCGCGCCTTTGTCCGTGATTTGCCGAGTGACGGGCAGGATACGGCCATTTCGCGCACGATCGTTGCGCTGGGCCGCAACCTGCATCTCGAAGTGCTGGCCGAAGGGGTCGAAACGCCCGAACAACAGGCGTTTCTTGCCGACATCGGCTGCCAGGTGCTCCAGGGCTATTTACATGGCCGCCCGATGACCGCCGAGGCGCTGACGCAGCAAGTGCGCGACGGTCATCTCTGTTTTACGGCGTAGCGAGCGGGGCGAATTCTGCCGGAACCCAGGCAAAGCCTTTCTTTTCCTTGCGCACATGGCCGATGCCGGGGAAGGGCAGGTGCATTCCGGCGATCATCAGTTTTTCTCTGGCGGCGCGGGCAAAAATCTGTTTGCGGATTTTGACGGCCTGTTGCGGGTCGCTGTCGAATTCAAAAGCCACCTCGGGACGGGCGAACTGCACGGCATGGTTATGCACCAGATCGCCGAGCACCAGCAATTGCTGCTCGCCGCTGCCGATCAGGTAGCTGGCGTGGCCGGGCGTGTGGCCGTGGGTGTCGATGCTGCGGATGCCGGGCAGGAGTTCGCGGTCGCTGTCAAAAGTTTTCCACTGCCCCGCAGCCTGATAAGGGGCGGCGGCGGCGCGCGACATTTTGAAAAAACCCTGCGCCTCGGCAGGCGCTTTGGCGGCGACTTCCTCACTCAGCCAGAAATCGCTGTCGGCCTTGGCCGACCAGATTTCGGCATGAGGGAAAACGCGCTGGCCGTCGGCGCCAAGCAAACCATTGATGTGATCGAAATGGAGATGGGTGAGGAGCACGACATCAACCTGTTCCGGGCTGTAACCGGCGGCCTTCAGGTTGTCGACGACGTGGCCAAGACCGGGAGCGGCCTTGGCCGCGCCAGCGTCGATCAGCACCAGTTTGCCGCCGGTGTTGATGAGATAGGCATTGACCGCCGTCTGCATCTTGGGGCCAGCGATGAACTGCCTGGCGAGCAAGCGTTGGCGGTCGCGGGCCGGGATGTTTTTCAGCGTCGTTTCATCGAGGGCGACCGTGCCGTCGAACAGCGCGGTCACTTCAAAATCGCCGAGCAGCAGCCGGTAATAGCCGGGAACCTGGGTTTTCGGCGCGGGCGCGGCGGCGGCGGCCAAACCGGCGGCGCAGAGAAGGAGGGCGGCGAACAGCAGGCGCAGCGGCGTCAAGCGATGGGCGGTGGTCATGGATGTCTCCAGAGGGCGGGGAACGTCAGTATCAAAGATTGAGGGTGGCGCGTCGAGACGGGCCGGGTAGAATGATTGCATAAAATGTCCGCATGGTTAAAAATGACGCGCCATTGTCGTTGCTGTCATAAAAGCGGTAAAATGCCCCAAGCAGACAGGACTTTGCGGTTGCGTCAAATATGCCATGGCACTAACAGCGTGTTGGCAACAAATAGATTTGTCCGGTTTTGTAGCACATGAATTGTCCGCTTTGACCGATGTGGGGAAATAGGTGCAGGGCGTAGCCCGGAAGCCATTTCCCCACATCGGGCGGTCGC
>JAITMS010000070.1 GCA_031277255.1 Azonexus sp. | reverse complement strand
GACAGAAGGGTGGTCTGTTGCCAGTTGGTTAGCGGCACAGGCCCGCCTTGCCGTTTGCGGGAAAGCGTCGGGGGTGAGGATCGCGCCGCCACAAAATGACTGATGACTGTCCACTGATTACCCCTCTGTCTTCTGTCCTCTGTCCTCTGTCCTCTGCTCGGCAAAAGCTTGATGGGAATCAAGGATGAATAATTCCTGCCGGTTCAATCTTTCCCCCTATCGCGTTTGGGGGTTAGACGCTTTTTTCAGGAGAGGAACGATGAAGAAAAGTTTGGTGGGTATGTTGGCTCTGTCAGCCATGACGGTGGCGATGGGTTCCGCTTTCGCTCAGGGCGCCACGGCGCCGACAATCACTGCGGCGGAGAAGGAGCAGGCCAAGAAAATCTATTTCGAGCGTTGCGCCGGTTGCCACGGCGTCTTGCGCAAGGGCGCCACCGGCAAGAGTCTGGAGCCGCACTGGTCGAAGAAGGACAAGGATGGCAATGTCACTGAGGGCGGTACGCTCAGCCTTGGCCAGAACCGTCTGGAAAAGATCATCGGCTACGGCACCGACGGCGGCATGGTCAACTTTGACGACATCCTGAGCAAGGAAGAAATCGCGCTGATGGCCAAGTACATCCAGAACACGCCGGATGTGCCGCCGGAGTACAGCTTCAAGGAAACGATGGATTCCTGGAAAGTCATCGTCCCGGTCAAGGATCGTCCGACCAAACAGATGAACAAGTTCAACCTCAAGAACATGTTCTCGGTCACCTTGCGCGACACCGGCGAAGTCGCCCTGATCGACGGCGACACCAAGGATATCCGCAGCATCGTCAAGACCGGCTACGCCGTGCATATTTCCCGTCTTTCCAAATCTGGCCGCTATGTTTATGTGATTGGCCGCGATGGCCGCCTCAGCCTGATTGATTTGTGGATGGAAAAACCGGCGGTGGTGGCCGAGGTGAAAATCGGTTTCGACGCCCGCTCGGTCGATACCTCCAAGTTCAAGGGCTACGAGGACAAGTACGCCATTGCCGGTTCCTACTGGCCGCCCCAGTACGTCATCATGGATGGCGATACCCTGAAGCCGCTCAAGGTTGTCTCGACGCGCGGCATGACGGTCGACGGCGAGTACCACCCGGAACCGCGCGTGGCCTCCATCGTCTCCTCCGAAATCAAGCCGGAATGGGTGGTCAACATCAAGGAAACCGGCATGATCCAGTTGGTCGATTATTCCGACATCAAGAACCTCAAGACGACCACCATCGAATCCGCCAAGTTCCTGCATGACGGCGGCTGGGACGCCAGCAAGCGTTACTTCCTGGTGGCCGCCAACGCCTCCAACAAGATCGCCGCGGTCGACACCAAGGAAGGCAAGCTGGCGGCGCTGATCGACACGGCCAAGATCCCGCACCCCGGTCGCGGCGCCAACTTCGTCCATCCCAAGTTCGGCCCCGTCTGGGCCACCGGCCACCTGGGGGCCGATGTCGTCACCTTGATCTCGACGCCGTCCGACAATCCCAAGTATGCCCAGTACAAGCAGTACAACTGGAAGGTCGTGCAGGAAATGAAGCACGTGCCGGGCAATCTGTTCGTCAAGACGCATCCGGTTTCCAAGCATTTCTGGGCTGACGCGCCGCAGAATCCGGAGAAGGACATCGCCGAATCGGTCGCCGTCTGGGACATGAACGATCTCTCCAAGCCGAAGGCCATCCTCAACGTCGCCAAGGATTCCGGCCTGCCGCCGACCAAGGCCGTCAAGCGCGCCGTGCATCCCGAATACTCGGCGGACGGCAAGGAAGTGTGGATCTCGCTGTGGGGCGGCAAGACTGACCAATCGGCGGTTGTCGTTTATGATGACGCGACCTTGAAGGTCAAGAAAGTCATCACCGATCCGAAGATGATTACGCCGACCGGCAAGTTCAACGTCTACAACACGCAGCACGACATCTACTGATGCTGCGCGCGGTAGATTTGAAGTAGTTGCTACGGGGGCGGGAAGCCCCCGTAGTGTATGCAGTGCCAAAAAATCCTGTGGAGAAATTGATGAAAAAAAACCTCGTACCCATGACCCTCCTTGGCGCGTTGCTGGCTGCCGGTATGTCTTCCGCCCTGGCCGCGCCCGACTGGAGCAAAGTGCCGACCACCAATGTCCATGTTTTCCATCCCGGCGTGACGCCGCTTGAATGGATTCAGGGCAAGGGCGAGCACAGCGGCGCGACCGGCCTCAAGAAAGGCGAAACCTGCGCCGGCTGCCATGTCGAAAACGGCAAACTGAGCCTTGATGTCAAGCGCCTCCAGAGCAAGGAACTGGAACCCAAGAGCGCACCCAAGGTCGGCACTTACCCGGTTGGCGTTCAGGCCGCCTATGACGCCAGCAATCTCTACATCCGCCTGACCTTCAAAGCGCCAAGCGGCAGCGGCGACAAATCGGACAAGGAAAACGAGGTCAAGGCCACCATCATGTTCCCCAACGACAAGGTTGAAATGGGCGAGCAGATCGGTTGCTGGGCCACCTGTCACGAGGATGTCCGCACCATGCCCGGCGCCAACGACAAGAAAACCAAATACGTCAAGGCCGGGGCGATGGATCTGATGCAATGGCGCAGCAGCGGCAAATCCTCCGACGGCAGCGTCACCGACAAACGCAACATGGAAGGCGGCAAGGCTGGCGCGACGGCGGAAGGCAGCAAATCCGGCGACGCCTACACGGTCACCTTCACCCGCAAACTGGCTGGCAATGCCGTGCTCGCCGCTGGCAAGACCGTCACCTTCGGCGTCGCCATTCATGCCGATCACGCCGGTGGCCGCTTCCACCACGTCTCCTTCAACCAGACCATCGGCCTGGGCGCGGATGGCGACATCAAGGCGGTGAAGCAGTAAGCGTCATCATGCTGTCCGCTGTCATCGCCTTTTGCCGATGGCGGCCCGTGAAAAGAGCGCCGTTGCTATTGGCGCTCTTTTCGCTGGCGGCGCTGGCGGAAGTCGAGGTGCGGATCGTCGACTACCGCTTCACGCCGCCCAGCGTCAGCATCAAGGCGGGCGACAGCGTGCGCTGGATCAACGGCGAAAAACGCACCAGCCATTCAGTGCTGTTCCCTGACGAAAACGGCCTCGAATCCGAGCGCCTGTTTCCCGGCGAGGCATACGTCCGGCGCTTTGACCAGCCGGGCCGTTATCCCTACCGTTGCGGGCCGCATGAAGAAATGAAGGGAGAGGTGATTGTCGGCGAATAGACTGCTGTCTGCCTGGGCCAGCATTTGCAGGCTGGGTAGAGCAGAGCGAAACCCATCATCATGGGCGATAACCGCTGCCATGCTGGGTTTCGCTCTGCTCTACCCAGCCTACAGCCTATCCGCCGAGTCCGGCGCGACGGAACCCACCCCGGCGCGGCAAAAGGAACTGATCCATCTGGTGCGTCAGGACTGCGGCTCCTGCCACGGCATGACCCTGAAAGGCGGCCTCGGCCCGCCGCTGCTGCCGGAAACCTTGCGCGACAAACCCGCCGATGCTCTCGCCGCGACCATCTATAATGGCCGTCCCGGCACGCCGATGCCGCCGTGGAAGCAATTTTTGAGCGAAGCCGAAACGCGCTGGATTGTCGACAAACTGCTGAGCGAATTTCCCCAATGAAACCTTTTGCCAATCTCTTGTTTGCCGCCCTGCTCGGCCTGTGCGCCAGCAGCCAGGCGGCGGAGCCTGACAGCGCCTGCCCGCCCCTGCGCGACACTGGCGATCCTTCGCACAAAGTGAAGTGTTCTTGTTGGTCGAACGTCTACCCGGTCTGCCCGCCCCTGCGCGGCACCGGCGATCTCGGCCTCATCATCGAACGCGCCAGCGGCCACCTGACGCTCATCAACACCAGCAGCCGCCAGCCCTATGCCCGTATCGAAGGCTTGGGCGACCTCTCCCACGCTTCCACCGTCTACAGCCGCGACGCCCGCTATGCCTACATCTTTGGCCGCGACGGCGGGCTGACCAAGGTCGATCTGCTCGAAGCGCGCATCGTCAAGCGCGTCATCCAGGCCGGTAACGCCATCGGCGGCGCCATTTCGCAGGATGGCCGCATCGTCGTCGCCCAGAACTACACACCCGGCGGCATCAAGGCGTTTGATGCCGAAACGCTCGAACTCCTGGCCGAAGTCCCCGCCGAATACGCCCCCGGCCAATTTTCCAAGGTCGTCGGTCTGGCCGACACGGCGGGCAACAAATTCGCCTATGCCCTCTTTGACGCCGGAGAAATCTGGATCACCGATTTCTCCAGGCCGCGCCAACCCGTCACCCAACGCTACCCGGCGGGCAAACAGCCCTACGACGGCCTGGTCACGCCGGATGGCCGCTACTTCATGGCCGGGCTGTTCGGCGAAGACGGCATTGCGCTGCTCGACCTCTGGCAGCCGGAAAAAGGCGTGCGCAAAATTCTCGAAAACTACGGGCGCGGCGAAGAAAAACTGCCTGTCTTCAAAATGCCCCACCTGCGCGGCTGGACCATCGCCCAAGGCCGCGCCTACCTGCCCGCCATTGGCCGCCATGAGGTCCTGGTGGTCGACGTCGGCAGTTGGCAGGAAGTCGGCCGCATCCCGGTACGCGGCCAGCCCGTCTTCGTCATGGCGCGGCCCGATGGCCGCCAGATCTGGGTCAATTTCGCCTTCCCCGACAATGGCAAAATGGATGTCATCGACACCCTGGCGGGCAAGGTCATCCACGCTTTTGAGCCGGGCAAAGGCATCCTGCACATGGAATTCACGCCGCGCGGCGAGAATATCTGGCTCTCGGCGCGTGACGACAACAAAGTCCTCATTTACGATACCGCCAGCTTCACCCGGATCGGCGAACTTGCCATCGACAACCCCTCCGGGATTTTCTTCACCACGCGGGCGGCGCGGATCGGGTTTTGATGGATCAGAGCGATGGCAATCCTCATTTAACTTTTCATCGCCACAAAGGACAACCCAATGGGATTACTCGCAGACTTTTTTGTCGCAACGCCTGAGCAGGCAATACAGTACGCGAATCGTGATCCGTATGAGGAAGAAATTCGCGCCCTGCTAAATCCTTGTGAATACAAGGGAATTACTGGACTAGAGCTAGGAATGCTCTGGGCTATTTTGGAAGACATTGAGTGGGACTATGACAAACACATGCCGCGTGACACAGTGCTTGGTAATGAAGGCGAATGGTGGCTTGAGCGATTTCCCGATAAGCTTACGTTGCTGCTCGCGCAAGCGACTCCAGAGCGGCTTGCAACGGCAAGCGTGGCTTGGGCAAATACGGAAGAACTCTCGTGCGACCCGGAAGATATTCAGCCGATGCTGGCTGATTTGCAGCAGTTGGCAAAGCAGGCAATTAGCCGCGATATTCCCGTCTATTTGTGGGGCTGCCTATAGTGCATGGCCTACGTTCAGGCCGAATACACCGCAAGCGGCGTACCGGCTAATTTAAGCGATGAACAACAGCTTCGAATTCCGCCTCCTCAACGAGTTCCAGCGCGATTTTCCGCTCTGTCCCGCGCCCTTCGCTGAACTGGCGGCGCGTTTGGGCGTTGCCGAAAAAGCCGTGCTCGGGGCGCTCGACAAGCTGCGCCGCGAGGGCAAGATTTCCCGCGTTGGCGCGGTCTTTGCCCCCAAGCGCATCGGCGCGTCGACGCTGGCCGCCGTCGCCGTACCGCCGGAGCGACTTGAAGCCGTGGCGCGGGCAATCAACCGTTTTCCCGAAGTCAATCACAACTACGAGCGCGAGCACCGCTACAACCTGTGGTTCGTCGTCACGGCGGGCAGCCAGGAACGTCTGCAAGCCTCGCTGGAAGCCATCGAAAAAGCCGCCGGTTACCCGCTTCTGGTGCTGCCGCTGGTGGAGGAATACCACATCGACCTGGGTTTTCCGCTCAACGACCAGCCTCATACCCCCCTCTCCCTTGATGGGAGAGGGGATGGGGGAGAGGGTGAAGGCGCGCGCACGGTTCACTCTCCCCCTCTCCCCAACCTCCTTCGACAAGCTCAGGACAGCCCTCCCACAAGGGGAGAGGGGCTTTTGCCTCCCCCCGGCGCGACGATCGCGCATCGGATCAACCCTGAAACGCCCGTCGACGAAGCCGGGCGGCGGCTTGTTTCCGCCTTGCAAGAAGGCTTGCCGCTGTTCATCCGGCCCTTCGCGCTGATTGCCGAGCGCATCGGCGCTTCCGAATCCGAAGTGCTGGGCCGCATTGGCCGCTGGCTGGAAGATGGCGCGATCAAGCGTTTCGGCGTCGTCGTCCGCCATCGTGAACTCGGTTATCAGGCCAATGCCATGCTGGTGCACGACATCGCCGACGCGCGAGTCGGCGAGATCGGCCGCGCGCTCGCCGCTGAACCGGCGGTCACCCTCTGCTACCGCCGTCCGCGCATCTTGCCGGAGTGGCCCTACAACCTGTTCTGCATGATTCATGGCCGCGAACGCGGCGAGGTCGAAGCCCTCATCGCCGACCTGCGCCGCCGTCACGGCCTTGAACATACGCCGCACGACATCCTTTTCTCGCTCACCCGCTACAAGCAGCAGGGCGCGCGCTATGCCTGAACTCGACGCCGTCGACCGGCGGCTGATCGACCAACTGCAAGGCGGCTTCCCTCTTGTCCCCGAACCCTACGCCGCCGCCGCCGCCCGCCTCGGCCTTGGCGAAACAGAACTGCTGGAACGCCTCGAACGCCTGTTGAGCACGCGCGTGCTGACCCGTTTCGGGCCGATGTACCAGATCGAGCGCATCGGCGGCGCCTTCACCCTGGCCGCCCTGGCCGTGCCGGAAGATCGTTACGAGGCAGTGGCGGCAGCCGTCAACGCCCTGCCGCAAGTCGCCCACAACTACCGCCGCGAACACGCGCTCAACATGTGGTTCGTGCTGGCGACCGAAACACCGGCGGGCATCCTTGAAGCCATCGCCCGCATCGAGCAGGCCACTGGGCTGAAAGTGCGCAACTTCCCCAAGGCGCGCGAGTATTTTGTCGAAATGAAGCTGCCCGTCCGCCCATGATCGACGCCATTGACCGCGCCCTCATCGTCGCCACACAGGATGGCCTGCCGCTGACGCCGCGCCCCTACCACGCCGTCGCCGAACGCCTCGGCGTCGCGCCGGAAGAAGTCATGCGGCGTCTCACCGCCATGCTGGATAGCGGCGTCATCCGCCGCATCGGCGCGGTGCCCAACCACTACGCCATCGGCTGGACAGCCAACGGCATGACGGTGTGGGACGTGCCCGACGAAGCCATCGACCAGATCGGCCCCGCCGTCGGCGCCCTCGACTTCGTCACCCACTGCTACCGCCGCCCCCGCGCCCTGCCCGAATGGCCCTACAACCTGTTCGCCATGGTACACGGCGGCACCCGCGAGGAAGTGCGCGACAAAGCCAAGGTCATCGCCGCTTTGCTCGGCGAACACTGCCGGGGCCACGACATCCTGTTCTCGTCGCGCATTTTGAAGAAAAGCGGGTTGCGCATCTGAAACGTCAGAGCGGTTTAAGCTGACCCATTCCTCCCCCGTTCGCCCTGAGCCTGTCGAAGGGCGGTGCGGAGAAAGACTGGAGGTTTAAACCGGGCTTCGCCTGTCCTGAGTTTATTCCTTCGACAGGCTCAGGACAGGCGAAGGGATAGGCGAAGCCCGAACAGCGGCTGAGGTTTGCTTACGTCTCGCTAACCCGCCGCGCAATGTGCGCCAGCGCCTCCTCGACCTGGTCGATCAGGATCAAACACAAATCACCCGCTTGCAGGTTTTGCAGGGCGGTGTCGATGGCGAGGAATTCGCCGTTGATGGCCTCGATGCGTTTGACCCGTTGGCTGTTGGCCAGCCCCTGGCGCAGGAGGGCGATGACTTCGCCGTCGGCGCGGCCGCGCTGGCAGGCGTCCTGATAGAGAATGACCTCGTCGAAGGCGGCGCCAAGAATTTCGGTCTGCTGGCGGATGTCGTCGTCGCGCCGGTCGCCAGCGCCGCTGATGACGACGGAGCGGCGTTGGGCCGGGATGTTTTCGATGGCTTTGACCAGCGCCGTCATGGCGTCCGGGTTGTGGCCGTAGTCGGCGATCAGCGTCGCGCCCCGGTAGTCGAACAGGTTGAAGCGGCCCGGCGCGGTGGCGGCGTCGCTGATGAAGCCGGCGAGCGCCTGCTCGACGCTGGCCCAACAGAGGCCGAGCGCCCAGGCGGTGGCGACGGCGGCCATGACGTTTTCGACCTGAAAGCCGATTTTGCCGTTTTGCGTCAGCGGCACGGCAGAGAGCGGCAGGCGCTGTTTTTTGCGGCCTTCGGCGCAGACGATGTCGCCTTTTTCGACATAGACGGCGCGTTGGCCCTGGGCGCGGTGGGTGGCGAGCACCGGGTGGGCCGGGTCGAGGGCGAAGAAAATGATCTGGCCGGGGCAGTGGCGGGCCATTGCCGCAACCACCGGGTCGGCGGCGTTGAGGACAGCGGCGCCGGTCGGGGCGACGTTTTCAACGATGACGCGCTTGATGACGGCGAGATCATGGACGGTGGTGATGTAGTTGAGGCCGAGATGGTCGCCGAGGCCAATGTTGGTGACGACGGCGACATCGCACATGTCGAAGCCCAGCCCTTCGCGCAGGAGGCCGCCGCGCGCGGTTTCGAGCACGGCGGCGTCGACGTCGGGGTGGGCAAGCACGTTGCGGGCGCTCTTGGGGCCGGAGCAGTCGCCGTTGTCGATGCGCTGATTCTGGACGTAAATGCCGTCGGTGCTGGTCATGCCGACGCGCAGATGATTGGCTTCGAAGATGCGGCCAATCAGGCGGCTGGTGGTGGTTTTGCCATTGGTGCCGGTGACGGCGACGACGGGGATGCGGCCATTGTCGGCTTTGCCGTCGGGGTTGCCGGAAGCGTCGGGATAGATCATGCCGATGATCGCTTCGCCAACGGCGCGGCCCTTGCCGTAGGAGGGACTGAGGTGCATGCGCAGACCCGGCGCGGCGTTGACTTCGACAATGCCGCCGCCCTGATCCGCCAGCGGCTTCAGCATGGTGTCGCAAACAACGTCGATACCGGCAATGTCGAGGCCGACGGTTTGGGCGGCGGCAACGGCGGCGGCGGCGAGTTCGGGGTGCACGTTGTCGGTCACGTCGGTGGCCGTGCCGCCGGTCGACAGATTGGCGTTGTTGCGCAGCACGACGCGGACGCCGCGCTCCGGCGTCGAATCGGCGGTGTAACCCTGTTCGGCAAGGCGCGCGAGGGCGATTTCGTCGAGGCGAATCTTGGTCAGCGAGGTGGCGTGGCCGTCGGAACGGCGCGGGTCGCTATTGACGATATCGACCAGCTCGCGGATCGAGCGCGCGCCGTCGCCGATGACCAGCGGCGGATCGCGCCGGGCGGCGGCAATCAGCTTGTCGCCGATGACCAAGAGGCGGTAATCGTGACCGGGCAGGTATTTTTCGACCATGATCTGGTCGCGGAATTCGATGGCGAGGCGGTAAGCCTGGCGCACCTGCGCTTCGCTCGTCAGGTTTACCGAAATGCCTTTGCCCTGATTGCCATCCTGCGGCTTGACGACGACCGGCAGGCCGATCTCCTGAGCGGCGGCCCAGGCGTCGTCTTCGTCAGCGACCGGGCGGCCGGTCGGCACGGCGACGCCAGCGGCGTGCAGCAACTGCTTGGTCAATTCCTTGTCTTGCGCGATGGCTTCGGCGATGGCGCTGGTCAGGCTGGTTTCCGCCGCCTGAATGCGCTTTTGCTTGCTGCCCCAACCCAGTTGCACGAGGCTGCCCTGAGTCAGGCGACGGAACGGAATGCCACGCGCCTGGGCGGCGGCGAGGATGGCGCCGGTCGACGGGCCGGGGCGGATGTCCTCATCAAGATCGCGCAATGCCTTGAGCGCCCCGTCAAGGTCAAACGGCGCGTCAGCGAGGGCCGTGCGGCAAAGCTCCTCGGCCCGGGCAAAAGCCAGGCGACCAACGTCTTCTTCGGTGTATTCGACGACGACCTGATAGACGCCCGGCTCGACCGTCTGCGCCGTGCGGCTGAAAGTGACCGGGCAACCGGCCTGGGCTTGCAGGCCAAGAGCGGCGAATTCAAGGGCGTGGGCAATCGAAACGGTGTCGAGATGGTCGGCGGGAATCAGATCGCCCAATTCAGGAAAACGGTCGCGCAAACGGCTCTCGAAGCCAGGCAGACTGGCAATCGCCAATTCGTCGCCATCACAGGTGACAATGGCCTGAATGGCGGTATGGCGGCTCCACAAATTGGGGCCGCGCAGGGCGCGGATACGGGAAATGTTCATAGGGATGCGTTGAGAAAGAATGTTCGGGCGGGATGGCGTGTAGCGGCGTCCCGGCGTCTGGCGTCGCGGCGGTCAAGCCACTTCCTGTGCGGCCTCCGCGATCAAGTCGGCGGGTACGCCGCGCCGCCGCAGCGCCTCGGCCAGGCGCGCCGCCGGACCAAACAAATGCGCTGCCTCATCACGGCGCAAGCCCTCGCTCACATACGCCTTCAACAGCGCCTGATAGCCGCTCATGCCCTTCAACGGCGCGATGGCTTTAAGCGAATCCACCACATCCACCGGCACGCGCAGGGTGATGCTGGTCATGGCCCGGTCGCGTGTCATGCGGGCCTTCAATTTTTCAGGAATCATGGGTTTTGCGCTCCTCTGGCGTGGCCTTGCGGGCAGAAATGATGCGGATGATTTCGCTTGCAACAGCGTGCTCAAAGACAACGTGCACCACGAACAGCAAGCGGCCTTGCACGTCATAACCAATCACCGCGTCGCGGGCTTCGTCATTGCGGCTGGCATCGACGAGGCGAAAGAACGGATCAAAAAACACCTCGGCAGCCTGCTCGAAACTGACGCCAGGATGTCGGACAAGATTGGCCTGGGCCTTGTCCGCATCCCAAACGAAGGCGACGCCGTTCAGTTCAAAGTGAACATCCATGTCATGCAGGGTAGTGATGTGTATTTAACTTGTCAATACAAATGGCTTACTGAAAGGGCCGCTTGAATAACCGTAGCCACGGGCCTGTCAGATGCGGCTGGTGACGCCCGCTGCCTTGTGCCCCCGGTGCGGCAGCAGGGCAAAGGGATCATCAAGGTCGAGGCCGTAGGTTTTGATGCCGGTGACCATCACCTCCTGCGTCAAGCCCAAGGCCCAGGCGGCGGCGATGGCGGCGAGCAGGTTGGCGATGGCCTCCGGGTGTTTTTCCTTGCCGATCAGGGGCGCGTCGCCCAGGCGGCAGAGGCGGATTTCATCCTGGCCGCTGGCGAGACAGATGCGCCCGGCGTTGACATAAACGCCGCGCCCGCCCGCCGCGCGGTGCGCGCTCAAGGCCGCGAGGCTGGCGGCAGCGGCGGCAAACAGGATGACCTCGCCATCACAGAGCTGGGCCAGATCCTCCGTCAGCGGATCGGCGGCGTTGAGGACGGCAGCGCCGGTGGGCAGGACGACGTCGACCTGCGTCCGGTACACGGCGCGCCAGGTGGTGTAATAGGCGCTGCCGGTCGGCTGAACATCCCAGCGCGAGAGGTCGTCAAGCTCCGGCAAGACGTTGGTGACGACGCCGACCTGACAGCGATCATAGGCCAAGCCTTGAGCGAGAATGACCGGGCCGCCATTTTCGATCACGGCGGCGTTAAGGCTGCGGTTGACCAGCAGTCGCCGCCCCCCGGCCCAGTTGGCGGCATCGCTTTGCTGCGTCTGGCGCTGGCCGAGAAAAAGACCGTCGCTGCACGCCAGACCGACGCTTTTGCCGGCAAGATGCAAAAAGTGGCTGATGATGCGCGCGACCGGCGTTTTACCGCGCGAGCCGCTCACGCCAACCAGCGGAATCCGCCCGCTCGCCCCTTCGGCAAAGAGGTTGTCGACAATTGCCTGGCCGACCGGGCGCGGCTTGCCGATGCCCGGCTTGATGTGCATGAGCAGACCCGGCCCGGCATTGACTTCGACGATGGCCCCGCCCTGCTCGGCAAAGGGTTGGGCAATGTCGCGGCAGACGACATCGACCCCGGCGATGTCAAGGCCGACGACGCGGGCGGCGAGCGAAACGGTGGCGGCATTGGCCGGATGCACGTCGTCGGTGCAATCAAAGGCGTGGTTGGCGTTGCGCTGGATCAGCACCTCGCGGCCCGCTGACGGTACGGCGTCGGCATTCAGGCCCTGGCGTTCCAGTTCAATGCGGGCGGCGCTGTCGATGCGGATGAGGGAGAGCGGATGCAGTTCGCTGACGCCGCGCCGCGGGTCGGTGTTGATCTGGCTGTCGATCAGTTGTTGCACGCTTTGCCTGCCGTCGCCGGTGACGACGATGAAATCGCTGCGGCTGGCGGCCACCAGCCTGCCGCCAACGACCAGCAGGCGATGCTCGATGCCGGGAATGGAACGCTCGACGAGAACGCCGGAACCTTCCTCGACGGCAATGGCGTAGGCCTGGCGCACAGCTTCCGCCGTCGTCAGGTCAATGAAAACGCCGCGTCCGTGGTTGCCGTCGGTCGGTTTGACGACCACCGGGTAGCCGATGTCGGCGGCGGCGGCGCAGGCGTCATCGGCATCGCTGACGGCGTGGCCTTCCGGCACGGGAACGCCGACGGCGGCAATCAGTTCCTTGGTCAAATCCTTGTCGCGCGAGATGGTTTCGGCAATGGCGCTGGTCTGGTCGGTTTCCGCCGTCCAGATGCGGCGCATCGCCGCGCCGTAGCCGAGTTGCACCAGATTGCCGTCGTCGAGCAGACGGATATACGGAATCCCGCGCGCCTCCGCCGCGCCGACGATGGCGGCGGTCGACGGGCCGAGATACTTGCGGTCCACCAGGCGTTGCAAGGGATCAATCGCGGCGGCCAGATCAAAGGCTTCATCATGGATCGCCGCCAGCAGCAGGCGGCGGCCAATATCGAGCGCCAGACGGGTGCAGCCCTCGTGAAAATTGCTCACCGCCAGCTTGTAGACGCCGCGCGTCGTCGTCTCGCGGGTGCGGCCAAAACCATCGGGCAGCCCGGCGAGGCTGATCAGCTCAAGCACCACATGCTCAAGAATATGCCCGGCCCAGGTGCCTTCCCGCACCCGGCGCAGAAAGCCGCCGCGCTCATCGTAATTGCAGCGATGCTCGATCAGCCCCGGCAGCCAGGCAGAGAGCCGCTCGTAAAGGCCGGGGATTTTGTCGGAAGGGAAGTCTTCGAGTTCGCCGATGTCGATCCACGTTTCGATCACCGGCGGGTAAGTCCAGATGCTGGGGCCGCGCAGCGAGAAGCTGTCGCGGAAAATAATGTCTTTGGGGGTCATGGGTCGGGCTTGTGCGCTCCGTTCAAGGGCAACCAAGGACGATCAACGTCCAAGGCGGGCATGGGATTACAGGCAACGGAAAAAACTTCGGGCGGCGACGCGCCCGGCGTGATGAATCGCCTCCAGCCGCTCGCGCTACGCCGTTCGATGGCAGGGATGCCTGATGCCAACAGGGCGTAGCTGACGCGGGCGGCTGCTTGGCGAGCGCGTCAGGGATTTATTTCCCTGCCGCGATACGGTCTTCGATGTGCTTGGCGCGGTCGGTGGACGACGGGTGCGAACTCATCATGTCGCTCTTGCCGCCATCGAGCTTGGCGAGTTTCTGGAAGGCCGTGACCAAGCCCTGAAGATTGAGTTTGCGCGCTTTCAGCATGTCGAAGGAATAATCGTCGGAGGCGCTTTCCTGCGATTGGGAGAATTGCGCATTGATGAATTTTTCCGTCAGATCGCCCAACTGCGAGGAGTTGAGTCCCTTGACCGTGCTGTTGCCGGAGGCATCGGCCATGTCGCGCGCGGCGGAGAGTCCGTAAGCCGTCTGCATCGCCTTCTTGCTGTGGCCGAGCGCGACGTGGCCGATTTCATGGCCGATCACGCCGAGGAGTTCGTCGTCGTTCATCATGTCCATCAGGCCGCTGTAGACGCGGATGCAGCCATTGGCCATGGCCCAGGCGTTGACGTCGTCGGTCAGATAAACCTTGTAGTTGGCTGCCTGACCATCAATCTTGTCGCCCAACTGTTTGCCCAGTTTTTGCAGGCGCGCGTCATATTTGCTGCCAGCGGGCGCGATTTTGGAAGTCTTGTCGCTCTCTTGACAAGCCTGATCCGTGAGTTCCTTGAGGTCGGCGTCGCTCAGCGTCGCCGCCTTGAGCGCCTTGCTCCCGGCGCTGATGGCGCCGCCGATGTCGAAAGCCTGGGCCGAAGTGAAGCAGAACGAGGCGGCCACGAGCAGCGCGGCATGAATGGTGCGAAAAGTCATGGGGTTCTCCTTGGGCAAAAAGCGTTAGCGTGGTGGATGCCGCTAGCCAAGTCAAGCTCAAGGCGTTACGGTTCACCGTCGCCGCCCGGCAACAGCTTGGGCCAACGACGGAGCCGCCCGGCGCTCTCCTTCAACCCCGCCGCCGTGATTTCTCCTTGTTCAAGCGCCCGCGCCGCGCCGTCGATGGCCGGGTAGATTTGCCGCGGGTCGTAGCTGACAAGGATCAGATCGACGCCAGCAGCGAGGCTCCCGGCGGCGACCGGGCCGATGCCGAGGTCGTAGACCGCGCCCATGTTGAGGTCGTCGGTAATGAGCGGGCCGTCATAGGCCCAGTCGCGGCGGAGCATGGCGACGACGGCGGGCGAGTGGGAGGCGGCGCGCTGCGCGTCGATAGCGGCAAAAACGACGTGGCCGAGCATCAAGGCGCTGTCGGCGTGACCGGCCAGAGCGCGGAAAGGCAGCCAGTCAGCGGCCATTGCGGCGGGGCTTTGGTTGAGGCGGACGGCTGCCAGATGGGTGTCGCGGCTGACCCGGCGCAAACCGGGGAAGTGCTTCAAAGCGCCGCGCACGCCGTGGCTGGCAAGACCGTCGAGATAAGCGGCGGCAATGACCGAGACGCGGGCCGGGTCGTCGCTGATGGCGCGCGCCGGGATATTGCTGAAACGGTCGCCCTCTGGCCGGGTCAGCGGTTTGAGATCGACCACCGGAGCGAGATTGAGGGTAACGCCGAGCGCCGCCAGCGCCTTGCCCTGCGCTTCACCGTAGCGCCGCGCCGCCGCGCCGGGGTCGGCTGTCCCGGCCAGCGTGGCCAGCGGCGGCATGGCGGCGAGCAGGGGTGAGAGGTGGTTGACCGTGCCGCCTTCCTGATCGGCGGCGACGATCAGCGGCGGCAGCCCGGCTGCCCGCCGCCGCGCCTGCAAGGCGGCGATTTCGGCCTGGACATCGGCCAGACTGCGGCCCCGGACATTGCGCCGGGTCAGGTAGATGCCGCCGATCAGGCCCTTTTCCGCCAATTCGGCGACTTCGGCAAAATCCGTGTAGCCGACGATGAAATGCGGGCCGACGGCGCGCGCCGCTGGCCCGGCAGCGAGCACGGCCGCGCGTTGCCCATGCCAGACCGCCTCCTGTCCGCCAACCAGCAGCAGCAGCGCGACGAGCAGGCCGCGCGTGACCAGCGGCGTCCGCCGCCAGCGCCACAGCGTCCAGCAGGGCAGGACCAGCCACAGCGCCGTCTCAAGATCACGCAGGCCAAACAGCAGCGGATGCTTGTCATACCAGGCGGGCCAGAGCAAGAGCAGCGGCCACCACATGGCAGCCCGCGCCGCCAGACGGCGCGGGCTGAGGGCTTCCGCCTTCACTGCGGCGCTTTCGGCCCGCGCTGGCCGAGGCTGTACCAGTCGAGGCGGCGCGTCGTCAGCATGACGACGCCCAGGGCGATAAAGAGCAGCAGGCTGCCCATGAGCAAGGCGTTATCTTCCGACAGCAGCACGCCGTAGAGGACGCCGTAAAGGCCGGTCAACCCCGCGCCAAAGGCCGCGCCGCGCTGGCGGCTGCCAAAGACGCCGACCAGATACCAGGCGATCAGACCGATACAGGCGGCGGCGGAAAGGCCATAAGCGGCGGCGAACGCCATGTGTTCGGAAAAGGCGATGAGGAGCAGGAAGAAGATGGCCAGCGCCAAGCCGACCAAGAGGTATTGCAGCGGGTGAATCGGCGCGCGGCGCAGGATTTCGGTGAGAAAAAAGGCGGCAAAAGTCAGCACGATGAACAGCACGCCATATTTCACAGCGCGTTCGGCTTGCAGGTAAACATTGACCGGGTCGATGAAATTAACCGCCAGCACTTCGCCGCTACCGGCGGTCAGCGCCTGCTTGAAATCGCGGGCGAGGTGAGAGATTTCCCAGCTTGCCTCAAAACCGCTTTTGCTGACACTGCGTTCGCGCGGCAAAAAGCGCCCGCCGAAACTGGGGTGCGGCCAGCTTGAGGCAAGGCGGATGTGGTTGGTGTCGCCCACCGGCGCAATCGAGAGTTGCGTCGTGCCGGTCAGTTGCAGGGGGAATTTGACCTCATACGGATAGGCTTTGCCGGTGTCGAGATGACCCAGCGGAATGCTCAGTTGCGTCACATTCCGGCCCCCGTCTCTCTCTTTATCGCCGCCTTGATCCATCACAAAACGATAAGCCTGACCATTGATCTGCACTTCCGGGTCGTTGTCGACCCCGCGCGGGTCGGACAACCCGAACAGCAGCGTAGCTTCAACCCCGTCCTTCGGCAAATCGGCGGGCACGTTGACCTTGAATTGACTCTGCATATTGGCGTCGAGATGAAAGAGCCGCGCCTGATAAATGCCGCGCTGGCGGGTTTCAACCCTGGCCTGGCCGTTGATATTCAAGGCTTCCGGCGCGATGAACAGCGTGCGCTCGACGGTTTTCAGCGTTCTCACGGGTATTTCGCCGATCGCGTCGGCGCGGAGGAGTTCCGGCACCTGCTCGCGGTAACGCAACTGCACCACCGGCCCGATCAGGATCTGCGCTTCGGCGGAAGTTCTGGCGAGATCCGCCAGCACCGCGCTCTGCCGGTAACCGCGCTCGCTGATCTGCCCCTCGATCATCAGCAGCGGCACGAGCAGCAGAATGGACATGCCGACAATGGCAAAAATTTTGAAAAACAGTTTGCGATCCATGATGAACCTCCCGGTGATTGCGACGGCAACAGCATCCCGCCGCCCGGTGAGGGCATGACGAAGCCAAGGTGAAGTGAATGTGAAGCCGGGCGGATGTTTTACTACTGAACCAGCCATCAAGGATTGAAGCGCTGTCCCCCGAAAATCGGCAAAAGCTCTCCCTCTCCCCCTGTGGGAGAGGAATCCTCACCCCAGCCCCCTCTCCCACAAGGGGAGAAGGAGCGGCATCGTGCATCAGTTTGAATCGTGCCCACTGAAATACCTGTCAAGCACATTGCCATAAACTGCCGGGCTGGTGATAATCCGTCACGCGGAGCCGCCGTCATGGGCCGCGTCGCCACATACGCTGCCGGAACGCGGATCGCTTTTCTCTTGTCTGGGCTTTGGGTGACGATTGCTATAACAGGGTTACAAATCATTATCTGGATATTTTCTCCAAATGCCTTGGAGACGTGGCTTGAAAACTGCGAATTTGGCAACAAAAAGAAAGATTGGGCAACTAAACAGCAAATCGAAGAATTTGCCAGAGGCTTTGAAAAGGTGAAATAAAAATATGACTGATTTTTTATCTCATCCCGCCAAAGCCAAGCCAGTCAAGCTTAGCGGCGTCATCAAAAACCTGCGTGTCACCCAAAAATGGGCCTCCTTTGTCTTTACTGAAAGCGACCAGACCAAAATGGGGGTTGTTGCCATTGTCGCTTCCTTGGCCGGAGCCAGCGGGCCAGCGGTTTCAACCGCCAGCAACGCCAATGCGCTGAACGAGGAAGCGAGCTTTCTGGAGTTCGATCTTGACGGCCAGCCGGTGAGAGGTTGGGTATGGCGTAACCCTTTCAATGAAGGGGATAAAGTCGAGGTAGCGGCGGAATGGATGGAGGATCATTGGGAGGCTTACGGGATAAAAAAGCCAAAAGACAGAACCATTGCCTTATATCCCCATTGCTCAAGGGGGAAAGCGACGCATGCGAAGAATGCGTTTAAGTGGTATTTAATATTTAGTGGCGTATTTATATTGTTATTTACAATAATAATGTTGTATGTTGTTGTGAAAAGTGGAGATTTGACAAATTTTAAAAAGTTAGCCAAGGTAGCCCCATATTATTTCTACGCATCATCAGGATCAATGGCTTTCTTCGCCCTAGCCTTCTGGTCCATGACTCGCAAATGGATGCCCTTCGTCAACTTGGCAGAAAAGATTTTCCGTGTGCTGGACATGCCCGATCCCTCGAACATCGACCTCGTCAAAAGCTCCAAACTCCAACGTACCGACCATGACCCCTATGAGTTTGGTGTTTTCTATTTCCGGTACTGAGCATTTTAAGCTCAAAACCATGACCAACTTTCTATCTCACCCCGCCAAAGCCAAGCCGGTCAAGCTGAGCGGCGTCATCAAAAACCTGCGTGTCACCCAAAAATGGGCTTCCTTTGTCTTTACTGAAAGCGACCAGACCAAAATGGGGGTTGTTGCCATTGTCGCTTCCCTGGCCGGAGCCAGCGGCCCGGCTATCTCAACCGCCAGCAACGCCAATGCGCTGAACGAGGAAGCGAGCTTTCTGGAATTCGATCTTGATGGCCAGCCGGTGAGAGGTTGGGTATGGCGTAACCCTTTCAATGAAGGGGATCAAGTTGAAGTGGCGGCGGAATGGATGGAGGGTCACTGGGAGGCTTATGGGATCAAGAGGCCGAAAGATAGAACCATTGCCTTATACCCGCATTGCTCAAGGGGGAAAGCGACGCATGTGAAGAATGTGTTTAAGTGGTATTGGATATTTAGCGGAGGGTTCGTAATTGGACTTGCAATATTAATTCTGTGTGTTGCTGCAATAAATGGTGACCTTACAAATATTAAAAAACTAGCCAACGTAGCGCCGTATTATTTATACATGTCAGTCGGATCAATGGCTTTCTTCGCCCTAGCCTTCTGGTCCATGACCCGCAAATGGATGCCCTTCGTCAACTTGGCGGAAAAGATTTTCCGTGTGCTGGACATGCCCGACCCCTCGAATATCGACCTCGTCAAAAGCTCAAAACTCCAGCGCACCGACCATGACCCCTATGAGTTTGGTATTTTCTATTTCCGGTATTGAGCATTTCAGCTCAGCGCTAGTCAGAAACCATGACGGATTTCCTATCTCACCCCGCCCAAGCCAAGCCGGTCAAACTGAGCGGTAATAACTTTGAATGGTTGACCGACCTCCCTGGCTGGTCGCAGCCCGTCCGTCTCGACCTGCAAACCAGCGCCTCGCGCACGGAACTGCGTCCCTCCGACCAAAACCATTTCGGGGGCAGGCCCTTTCACGGTCACGTCACCGCCTTCACCAAACAGGGCGCCAATGGCGGTTTCGCCCGTTACCAACAGAGCATCGAACCCTAGAGCATTTTCTGTTCAAGTCTTTACACTCCCGTTCGTCCTGAGCTTGTCGAAGGACGGTGCGGAGAGAGGATACGGCGGCTTGAACCGGGCTTCGACAGGCTCAGCCCGAACGGTAT